>NZ_FOIF01000003.1 GCF_900111575.1 Anaerobranca gottschalkii DSM 13577
TTGTTGGAAGAACAGGTGCAGGAAAAACTACTATAATTAACTTACTAACAAGGTTTTATGAAATAAATGGGGGGAAAATACTAATTGATGGGCAGGATATAAAAAACTATACAAGGGAAAGTTTGCGAAAATCCTTTGGTATTGTATTACAAGATACTTACCTTTTTTCTGGAACAATTAGGGAAAATATCAGATATGGGAAATTATCGGCAACAGATCATGAAGTAGAACAAGCTGCCAGACTAGCTTATGCCCATAATTTTATTAAAAAATTACCTAGAGGTTATGATACAATATTATCTGAAAGTGGGAGCAACTTAAGTAGTGGTCAAAAACAGTTAATTGCAATTGCCAGGGCAATATTAGCAGATCCGGCAATTTTAATATTAGATGAGGCCACTAGTAATATAGATACCCGGACAGAAATTTATGTACAAAGGGGAATGTGGGAACTGATGAAAAACCGTACAAGTTTTATCATAGCCCACCGGTTAAGTACCATTAGGGATGCCGACATAATTATGGTAATAGATAAAGGACAAATAGTAGAAATGGGAGATCACAATACTTTAATGGCAAAAAAAGGAGTATATTATAAGCTCTATAATATTCAATTCAAAAATATTGCAATTTAAAGGATGAGGGAAATAAAAGATTTTTTCAGACTGAAGACAAACTATAAACAAAGTCACCGTTGGCTGTGGTAATTAAACAAAGATACGATTAAGTTGAGGAGATAGATTTAAGAGCTGATTAGATAAAAGGAAAAAGGGGTGAGGAACAGGACGTTCCGAAAGCTCTATTGAGCCATGGACGGCGAATTAGAGCGGTACCCTTCTTCCCTTTTAGATAGAAGCTTTAAATCTCGACGGAGACTTTGTTAGAATGTTTAATTACCACAGCCTTTAAAAAATGACTTTGTCTACAAACTGAAAGGAGCAAAAATTTGCTCCTTTTCTCTTTATTTTATAGTACCTAATGATATAATATCTACCTTTACAGTGATTTTAATTTCAGCATCACTAAATTGTTTATTCCAATTCTTTTTATCAAAAATATTAGGATGATATGCTTTAACATATCTACCGTATCCTACACTATCTACTATATACTTATTTTGGAGTTTATTTATAACCTTTTCACACATTGTTTTTATTTGAAATGCTAATATTCCCTCTAATTCTTTGATAAAATCTTCATCTAAAGATCTTTGACAGGTTAATTCGGTAATATTCCCCTTAATATTAATTTCATGGGTTATTATAATTTTATCCTCTTTTATGTCTATTTTGATTTTATTTTTACCCCCTGTACTTCTTAAGGTAAAATATTCTCCATCTTCAATTTTAGCTGTTAAAAAACCGTCACTAATGGAAGATCTTAAAATAGAGAGTGCTATACTTTCATCATGGGTTAAAACTCCGATCATTTTATCTCCTTTGAATAAAGCAGTACTATTGATTATATACTCATCTTCTCTGTTTCCTTTTTTTACATAGGGAAGTATTGGTTCTATTCCACTAGTTAAATACTCATTATAAAATTGTCTACTAGTAGTAAAGGGGACGGTAGAGGTAAAAAAACTTTGTTCTAAAAGTTCATAGATATATAAACTTACTAATGAGGTAAACTCTGGTTCTACGTTTAATAAATCAACAGCCCTTCCTTCTGTTACTAATATTCTAGAGGTACCTCTACATTCTGGATCTCTAATTATAGTATCTATATGTTTAGCTATACCTTCTTTAGCTGCATCTTCCCCTAATACAAAGAGCTTTGTGTTATTAAAAGTAATTCTCCTAAAAGCTTTGTTTTGAATATTATCCTGAGCATTTCGTAAAGAATTACTTACACTGGAAATTTCAATTTTTTTTGCCTCTGCTTGGGGATCAATGGTAGGAGCTACTATGGTGACTAAGTATTGGTCATTTTCCGAAGTATCAATTCCTATTCCGAAGACTAAATACAATTGATCTATGGGACGGGCATCCCAACATGATGTGAGAAAAAAAGTAGTGAAGATTAATAATAAAATGATGTTAAATTTTTTTGCCATTTTTATTTATCCCTTCCCCTTTAATATAAATCATTATCAATAAAACTAGTGGGAGGACTAATCCAATAAATATATTATAGTAACTTAACTTTTCTTTAAAAAGATTTAATTCCATTACATTTCTAGGATAGAGGGTAAGAATAAAAACCACAGGAGTTAAGATATAGGCAAAAATACTATTAGTTTTAGTATTTAGCAGAGCTTGTAATTGAAGTGTAGCTAAATAAAATTGAATAATTATTGTAGTTAGAACTTTAAAAATCCAAAGGATGCTAAAGACTATTTCTATCCTCTCGATTATTAACACATCTTTTACATCTAAATAGGTTATGGTAGGATACATCAATGTTTGTAGTTCTTCAGGTCCAAAAAGGGCTGTTTGAGTTATGATTAGGAAAGTATATAGTAATGTTATAGACAAAATACATAAACTACTGGTTTTAGCTATATTTTTATTTTTATTAGCAATAAAAGGATATAGAAAGAGAGTCATCTCATACCCTGCATAGGAGAAAAAAGAAGGGATTGTTCCTTCTAAAATTTTACTAATCCCAGCCCCACCTATAGGCATAATGTTGATAAAAGAAATTTCTGTTATAGGAATAAAGAGTAAAAGAACTAAAGGAATAATTAGAAGAAAAATAGCTTGGCAAAAGCGAGCTACAAAAGTCATGCCATCTTTAGCTATATTTACTACTGTTATTAGGGTTATTAAAATTGTGATATATATTGGGGTTCTTGGTAAGAACCAAGTAACAACCATTTCGCTTAAAGAACGTAATAAAGCTGCACTCATTAAAATAGCATAGATAAAATAGCTAAATGAAATCAAAAAACCTATGGGTTTTGAAAGTAGGTAACTGGAATATTGGAGAAAAGACAGATTTTTAAATCTGCTAGCTACAAAAATGGAGATATAGGTAAATAAGCTGACAAATATACCGGTAATTAAAACAGAAATCCAACCATCTTGCTTTGCTACTTGGCAAACAGAAGTAGCAAGGGTTAAGATACCAGTACCAATGATAAAACTAACGATTAGAATATAGAATTGTGTAGAGGTAATTTCTCCTTCATTATACTTATTGAACATTATTTTGCCCTTCTTTTCCTTTTGGTTTTTGGTGAAGTTTGTTGATTATAAAGGGGTTTTCTTGTTACAGCATCTGTCACTAAGCTGGGATCACTAGGACTTAGTGGGAATAAATAGGGATGGCCAAAAGATGAAAGACGGCAGAGGTGTGCTAAAATCCAACACCATGCCATCACCATACCGAAGGCACCAAAGGCAGAGGCCGCCAAAATCAATGGTATCCGGATAAAACGGAGGGCATATGTAGCACTGTAGTATGGAACTATATAAGCACCAATTGCTGTAGTTGCAACTACAATTACCATTACAGAGCTTACTAAGCCTGCCTTTACCGCTGCATCCCCTAATATAATAGCACCTACTATACCAATGGTTTGGCCTATAGAGGAAGGTAGTCTTGCACTTGCTTCTCTTAAAAACTCAATAGCTATTTCCATTAATAAAACTTCAATTAAGGGAGGATAAGGAACTTCTGCCCTTGACTTAGCTATGGTGATGGCTAAATTTAATGGCAATACATCTTGATGAAAAGTAGTTAAAGATACGTAAAAAGCTGGTAATGTTGTGGTTACAAAAAAACCAATATAGCGAACTATCCGTAAAAAATTACCATAGAGGACCCTCTCATAATAATCATCCGGTGATTGAAAGAGTTGGGACAAAGTTACGGGAAGTAAAAGACAATTGGGAGACCCATCTACAAAAATAGCTATTTTTCCTTCTAGTAAATAAGAGCAAACTTTATCAGGTCTTTCAGTTGTTTGCATTTGGGGAAAGATGGAATAAGGATTATTTTCTAAGTATTGTTCTAAGTAAGCAGTTTCAAAAATACCATTAATTTTAATATTATTTAATCTCTCAATAGTACTATTTAAAAAATCTTTATGAACTAAATCATCTATGTACAAAACTGCTACTGTAGTTTTACTTCTTTCTCCGATAGATAACTCTTTAATTTTTAAATTAGGGTCCTTTAATTTCCTTCTAATCAAACTAGTATTAGTTCTTATATTTTCAATAAAACTATCTTTAGGTCCCCGGATTATATGTTCATTTTTTGATTCTTCAATACCTCTATCAGAGAAACCTTTGGTATTTAAAACTAAAGTACTATTGAAGGTATCTACTAATAAAATACTATCTCCAGAAAATAGTCTTCTAGGAATATCAGAAAAAGTATCTAAGGACTCTACCTCATCAACAGGAATGTAATACTGTAATTGAGAGACAGTTTTTAATCGAGATAATGGAAAATGTATAAATTTAGTTAATAAAGGATTAATTATATCTCTATTAATAATTTCACTTTCGACAAGACCATCTACAAAAATTAAAGTTCCTTTAAGCTGTCCATCGGAAAAATTAATGTATAAATCTTTGTATTTAACATCATTACAATCAAATAGAATATTTTCTTTTAGTGTATTTAGATTAGTGACTAGATCGGCTGTTAATTTGTTTTTTTTAGAAGTTTTATTATAGAAATTTTGTGTTTTTCTGGGGGTAAACAGTTTACCTATTTTCCTAAACAAGGATCTCACCTCCCTTAAACTTATTATTTATAAAACTGGAAAAATCTATACGTAAAAGAAAAAAGTACCTGAAGGTACCTTTTCTCTTTATTCTATAATAAAACCAGCTACTAAACTTGTTAATTCGATGGATTGGGAATGAAGATCTATAGCTGCTTTTAAAACTTCATCCATTAAAGCAACTTGTTCTTCAGTACTAGAAGCTATTTGTTGATTACTAGAAGCTATCTCATGAAAGGCTATTAAAAGTTTTTCTACATTATCATTGATAATACTACTTTTTTCCTTTAGTGTATCACTTATTCTCACTATTTGATTACTAGCCTTTTTCGTTTCCTCTGTTTTTTGGACAAAGTTAGAAAAACCTACTTTCAATTTTTCCATTAGATTTTTTTGAGCAATAACCATATTTTTGTTAGTTTCCACATCATTTTTTACTTCTTCTGTTTTATTAAATATTTCCTCAACAAAAGAAATTATTTCTTCAGAAGCAGTTCTAGATTGTTCTGCCAACTTTCTTACTTCTTCTGCAACAACGGCAAAACCTCGACCTTCTTCTCCAGCCCTTGCCGCTTCAATAGCAGCATTTAAAGCTAATAAATTTGTTTGTTGGGAAGTACTTTGAATAAACTCAACAATCCCCTTTATTTTTCCATTTATTTCATCTAGGTTATGCATTTTAACTGTTGTCTCTTCTATTTTTAATACTAAACTTTCCAATTGTTTTTCAGTAGCAGCCATTTCTTGCTGATAACTATTTACCATAGATACTAGTTCTAATGTTTCCTTTAAGGAAAGTTCAGCTTTTTTTTGAGTTTCTAGAGATAGATTTTTAAAATCTTCAGCTAAACTATTGATACTTTCAACCTTAACTACCATTTCTGAACTGATATCGGCATTTTTTTGTATTGATACTGAAATTTCTTCTGTACTTTGAGTGGCAAACTTTGCTCCTTCCTCCAAATTTTTAGATTTATTTCCAACAACTAAAGAAATATCCTTAATCTTTGCTACCATGTCTTTGGTATTTTCGATTAGTCTGTTCACTGAATTAGCTAAATGACCAATTTCATCCCTGGATTTTATATGTACTTTTTTCCTTAAGTCTCCCCGGGAGTTGGCGATATCAGAGATAACATTTTTTAAAGTAGTGATAGGTCTGGTTAAATAAATGCCAAAAAGGGTAGAAGTAATTAGATTGAGAATTATTAAGAACAATAGGATGTTTCTATATCCATTTTTAAGTCTAGTAATTGGAAGCATAATCTCCTCTAAATCTACTTGAACAATAAGTCCCCACCGGTGGTTAAAAACATTTATATCAGTCCAAGCAGATAGAACGGGAACTTGGCGAAAATCAACGGTGAAATCATGTTCCTTTACACCTAATATGGAACGATTAGCTTGAAATGTGTTTACTATAGTATAACCACTGTCATTGATATCAGTTAGTTTTGAGTTTGTTCTCATTCTCTTGTCATTACCAATTAAATATATATCACCACTATTTCCTAGTCCTGTTTCTTGTTTAGTTATCTCAGTAATTTGATTATGATCAAGTTCTAATATTATAACACCAACTTCCGTTGAATTTATTGGAGCTGATAAAAAGGCGGTATAATCATCGGTTTCAGGATAAGTACTAAAATCTACAAAGGTAATTTCCCTTAGACCATATCTAATTCCATGGGATAAAACGGTAGTTTTATCTTCTAAATAATTAATTCCTAGCTCATTTGTCCTTGTGGCGATATAAATAACTTCTCCCTTTTCATTGGCAAAGAAAATTTCTTTATATCCATACAGATTAAGAAACTCTTGAAAATATGGATCCCAAGTTTCTTTAAGGGCTTGATAAGGGAGACTATCAATTCCTTTATTATAAGCTTCATTTAGTTGAGTATAAAAGCTTTGGATCGCAGGGTTAGTTGAAAGGGTGATAAGGTCTGCCTTCCTCTCATCAAAATATTTTTCCAGCTGAATTTTTTTAGCATCCCTAATAGAAATAATGTTATTAGTTACTTCTTGAACCATAATATCTTGGGCTAAAGAAATAGTCCTTTGCCCTAAATATATTAATGGAAAAATACTGAGAATAATACATATCACTAATAGTTTTAAAAATACCGGTATAGTAAATTTTTTCAAGATAACTCCTCCCACAAAAATTTTACAATGACTTTAGCCAAAGAATACCAAAAAAATTTTATAACAATGTTTTAGTAATGTAATTTTTTTGTTAAATTTTGGGCTAATTTTAAAAGATAACTGCATTGTAGAGGTTGAAATTAACTTTTTGGGAGGGATTTTTATGATTTATACTGTGAAAAAAGGAGATACATTGTATAGAATCGCTAAAAATAATGGTTTAACCCTTAAAAGGCTATTGGAATTAAATCCCGATATTAAGAATCCAAATTTAATTTATCCAGGTCAACAAATATTTTTAAGAGGAGTAGATGGAGTAAAGGGGGAAGGTCAAGGAGTAGTGGAGTTTTATTTAAATAAAGGTTGGATAATAAGTTCTGACTATGGAATCAGGCGGGATCCCTTTACTGGTAGTAATGCCTTTCACCGAGGCATAGATTTTGCTGGGAAGCCATTGGGAGAAGAAATTTTTACCCCTGTTGAAGGGAAAGTCATTTATTCCAGTTACTACAATGGTTGGGGAAACCTAATTGGTATAGAAGACCAAGGTGGCTATATTCACCTCTTTGCCCATCTTCAGCAAAGGTTTAAAAAAGTGGGGGAGAGGGTAAATAAAGAAGATGTTATTGGACTAAATGGCTCCACTGGAAAAAGTACAGGTCCCCATTTACACTATCAAATCAATACTCCCAGAGGGGGAATGATAGGAATAAATGCCCACACTGATCCTAAAATGTTTCTTATCTAATTGGGGATATATTATTGACGCAGCTCTGATTATGATATAATAGTATAAAAATTGTTAAGGAGCTGTGATTAAAGTGTATAGTTTTAAAAATGATTATAGTGAAGGAGCCCATCCCGCCATTTTGAAAGCTTTGATGGAAACTAATTTAGAGCAGCATGAAGGCTATGGTGAAGATAAATATAGCCAGCTAGCCAGGGAAATTATCAAGGGAAAAGTCAATAATCCCCATGCCCAAGTCCATTTTGTTTGTGGCGGAACCCAAGCTAATTTGATAGTAATATCTGCAAGTTTAAAACCCCATCAATCGGTGATATCTGCCGAAACTGGCCATATCAACATCCACGAAACAGGGGCTATAGAGGCCACAGGTCATAAAATCAATACTGTTAAAGGGGAAAATGGCAAATTAACGGTAGATAAAATTAAGGAAGTAGTTGAATTACATGTAGATGAACATATGGTAAAACCTAAAATGGTGTATATCTCCAATACTACAGAGATTGGTACTCTATACAAAAAAAGGGAATTAGAAGATATTTATTCATATTGTAAAACTAATGACCTCTACTTATTTTTAGATGGAGCAAGGCTAGGCTCTGCCCTCTGTTCTAAAGAAAATGATTTAACATTAGAGGATTTAGGAAGATTAACCGATGTCTTTTACATAGGTGGCACTAAAAATGGAGCGTTAATAGGGGAAGGGATTGTAATTAACAATAGGAAATTACAGGAAGATTTCCGCTTTTACATGAAACAACGGGGAGCTTTACTGGCTAAGGGAAGAATATTAGGAATTCAGTTTCTAGAATTATTTAAAGATGACCTCTACTTTAAATTGGCAGAACATGCCAACATAATGGCAGAAAAATTGAAAGAAGGAATAGAAAAAAAGGGTTATGGGTTTTTAACTCCGCCGGTTTCTAATCAAATTTTTCCCATATTACCCAATGAAGTAATAGAAAGATTGGCAAAGAAATACCATTTTTATCTATGGAGTAAAGTGGATGATAAAACTTCAGCAATAAGATTAGTAACATCTTGGGCGACAAAGGAAGAAGGAGTAACAGCATTTTTACAGGATTTATAAAGGTATCCCTCTATCTTACCAATACGGCTAGATAGAGGGATTTTTTTAAAAGTAGAGAGATTCTTTAATAAAAAGTAACAATTTCAAGGGAAATGATCATTATTAATTTATTAATTTAGATAATTTTCCTCTTTTTCTCCTCATTTAATTATAGAACGTATGTTTGTTCAAAAATGGTAACTATGGAATAATAGTCTTACCTAGGAATAAACCGTTGGCTAGTCAACAAAAAGGAGAAAATATGAATAAAGAGGAAATCATTAAATCCATGGAAAAGGGAATTTATTATTTTATCAATCTGTACAAAATTCCCCAGGTAGACAAGGAAGACGTCTATCAACAGTGTATTGTTAAAATCTTAACATCTCTAGAAGAATTTGACCCTAAAAAGGGGAAATTAGATGGTTTTCTCATGGCCAGGATTCGGGGAGTAGTTAAGGAATGGGTGAGGAAAAATAATAAAAAGCCCCTTTTAGTTGAGGACTTTTATATAGTCGACGAAAATAGTCCAGAAAAGGTATTGGAAAATGGGATTATTATGGAAGAAGAGTACCAGCGGTTAAAAATGGCAATTGAAAAACTTCCGCCAATGCAGCATAAAGTAATTACTTTAAAATATTTCTATAATCTTTCTATGTCAGAAATAGCGGTCTTTTTAGGAATTCACTATTCAACTGTTGCTAAATATCATCAGCGGGGCTTACAAAGATTAAGGAAATTGATGAAGTAAAGGCAGGAATAAGGGGATTTTTCACGAATATAAAAAATAAATATTTTACTATGGATGTGGTGATATGGAATATTTAACTGGTGTTGTAGAACGAATTACTTATCAAAATGAGGATAATGGATTTTCAGTAATAAAAATAAAAGTGAAAAATTCCCCTGACCTTGTTACAGTGGTAGGTAACTTAGCCTCTGTTAATATAGGGTCAATTATAAAATTATCTGGACATTGGAAAGTAGATTCAAAGTTTGGCAAACAATTTGCAGTAGTAGATTATCAAGAACTATTACCTGCAACAACCTATGGTATTCAAAAATATTTGGGAAGTGGTTTAATTAAAGGGATAGGCCCAGTCTATGCAAAAAAGATTGTCGATAAATTCAAAGAAGATTCTATAAAGATAATCGAAGATACCCCAGAAAGGCTGTTAGAGGTTGAAGGTATAGGACAAAAACGGGTGGAAATGATCAAAAAAGGATGGCAAGAACAAAAAGAAATTAAAAATGTCATGGTATTTTTACAAAGTCAGGGAATTTCCGCAACTTATGCAGTAAAAATATATAAAACTTATGGAGATGAAAGCATAGAAGTGGTGAAAGAAAACCCTTACCGCCTAGCCGATGATATTTGGGGAATCGGGTTTAAAACAGCAGATAAAATTGCCAGACAAATGGGCTTTGAAGAAGCTTCATATCCAAGATGTAGTTCAGGTTTAATATATGTATTAAATGAATTGGCAAATGAAGGTCATTGTTATGCCACCTTTGATGAACTTATAAAAAAAGGAAAGGAAATATTAGGGGTAGAGGAAGGTATATTAGAAAAATATATTGGACCAATGGTTGAAGAAAATAAAATAATATTAGATGATGGCGCCATTTACCTTCCTCCCCTCTATCATAGTGAGTTAGGGGTAGCTAAAAGAATAAGGGAAATTATAGAAAGAAAAAGCCCCTATGAGCAAATAGATGTAGATCCAATTATTAAGAGGATAGAAAAGGAACATAGGATATCCTATGATGAAGTACAAAGACAGGGAATTAAAATGGCAATTAAATCTAAATTTATGGTATTAACAGGGGGACCGGGAACAGGGAAGACTACCACTACTTTAGGAATTATTAAAGGATTCCAAAGTTTAGGTGCTAAAGTTCAATTAGCAGCTCCAACAGGTAGAGCGGCTAAAAGGATGACAGAGACTACCGGCCTTGAAAGTAAAACAATCCACCGCCTTTTAGAATATAAGCCCCAGGGGGGATATGCAAAAAATAGTGAAAACCCCTTAGATTGTAATGTTTTAATAATCGATGAAACTTCTATGGTAGACATTGTATTAATGTACAATTTATTAAAGGCAGTGAAGGATGATACTGTGGTAATCTTGGTGGGGGATGTGGACCAGCTCCCTTCTGTAGGACCGGGAAATGTCTTAAATGATATCATTCAATCTGGAGTTGTCAATGTTGTTAAACTGACTAAAATCTTCCGCCAAGCCCAAGGTAGTGCCATTATTACCAATGCCCATAAAATTAACAAAGGTCAATTTCCCCAATTAAATAGTGGCAAAGGCAGTGATTTCTTTTTTATTGATGAAGAAGAACCGGAAAAGGTAGTGGAACAAATTAAAAGCCTATGTACCACTCGATTACCTAAGTATTACAAGGTAAATCCTATCGATGATATCCAAGTCCTCTGTCCAATGCAACGGGGGGAAACGGGGGCAGCTAACTTAAATGTTGTATTACAAAGTGTTTTAAATAAATCCCCTATTCAAATAAAACACGGTGGTATCACATATAAATTAGGGGATAAAGTAATGCAAATAAAAAATAATTATGATAAAAATGTCTTTAATGGTGATATTGGTAAAATCACAGGCATTGATACAGAAGACAAAGTTGTAAGGATAACCTTTGATAACAACATAGTTAGTTATGATGTAACAGAATTAGATCAAGTAGTTTTGGCCTATGCTACTACTGTCCATAAAAGTCAAGGTAGTGAATTCAAAATAGTAGTAATGCCATTAACTACCCAACATTTTTTGATGCTCCAAAGAAACCTTTTATATACCGGTGTTACCAGGGCAAAAAAAATAATGGTAATTGTCGGTAGTAAAAAGGCAGTGGCAATGGCAGTTAAAAATAATAAAATTATCAAAAGAAATACAAAACTTGTAGGGAGGTTAACATCTCAAAATGGCTAAAGTAATAGTTGTAGGAGGAGGACCAGCAGGACTTTTGGCAGCTGCCACCGCTGCTAACCGAGGGTTTGAAGTTATCCTTTTAGAAAAGAATAAGCAAGTTGGTAAAAAACTTCTATTAACAGGGAATGGGCGTTGTAATATTACCAACACCTGTGATATAGAGGAACATATTAGAAACGTAGTCCACAATGGTCAATTTCTTTACAGTGCATTATACACTTTTACTAATTATGATTTAATCAATTTATTTCATAAATTAGGGGTTAAAACAAAGGAAGAAAAAGGAGGAAGGGTATTTCCCCTTTCCGATAAAGCTGCCGAAGTAGTTTTAGCTTTAAAAAAGTATGCTGAAGACAATGGAGTAAAAATTATATATTCATCATCGGTAAAGTCTGTAATTGCTGAAAATGAGAGGGTTAAAGGGGTGCTGTTAGAAGATGGTACCGAAATCCTTTGTGATAGTGTTATCATTGCAACGGGGGGTAAGTCATATCCTAAAACAGGATCTACTGGAGATGGATATAAAATAGCTGAAAAATTAGGGCATAAAATAATTGAACCTAAACCTGCACTAACCCCATTGGTAATTAAAGAACCTTGGGTAAAGGAGCTTCAGGGATTAGCTTTAAAGGGAGTAGAATTATCCCTTCGGAAAAATAAAAGATCTGTTTTTAAAGATATAGGTGAAATCCTTTTTACCCACTATGGAATTTCCGGTCCTTTAGTATTATCAGTTAGTGGACATATAAGGGATTTAAAGGAAGGTGGGCATCAAATTTCACTAAACTTATTTCCCAATTTAGAAGAGAAGGAATTAGATATAAAAATTCAGGAACTTTTTGCCTTAAATTCAAGGAAAATATTTATCAATTCTTTAGAAGGTTTCCTCCCTAAAAGAATAGTTGAAGTTATTGTTAAACTAAGTGAAATTCCCCCAGATAAAGGGGTAAATCAGATTTCTAAAGGAGAGAGAAACAACTTAGTTAAACTTTTACAAAATATAGTTCTAACCCCTATAGACCTTCTGGGATTTTCTGAGGCAATGGTTACTGCTGGAGGAATAGATGTAAAGGAAGTTGATCCCTCTACAATGGAGTCAAAGTTAGTAAAGGGTTTATATTTTGCCGGTGAAGTACTAGATGTCGATGCCTACACAGGGGGATTTAATCTGCAAATAGCTTTTTCTACTGGATATTTAGCAGGAACCAGTTGTTAAAAAGGTTGATTACCCCCTTAATGGGGTATTTTTTTAATTTAATTTAGATAAGTTTTCAAATTATTTCTTATTGACAATATGAAAGATGTATATTATCATATAAAAAAAGAAAAGAATATATTTACAAAAAGAAAAAAATACAATATAAGTTTAAAAATATTAAAACAATTAAAAACCTTGATTATTTTTAAGTTATTAACCCCGTTAGGTTAATAACTTATGGTTATATAAAAATTATGGGAGGGATTGTTGTAAATGAAAAAGATTATGTCTCTTTTAGTAGTAGTTATGCTATTTGCCGTAGCATTAACTGGATGTGGACAACAGGCAGGAGAACCAGATACTTTAATTGTAGCACAAGGTGCAGATGCTAGGAGTTTAGACCCCCATGCTACAAATGACCAACCTTCTTCAAGGGTTATGAAGCAAATTTATAACACATTAGTAGTAATGGACGAAAACATGAACATCGTACCAGGTTTAGCAACAGACTGGCAACAAATTGACGAGCTTACTTGGGAATTTACCTTAAGACAAGGGGTTAAATTCCATAACGGAGAAGAATTAAAGGCTAGTGATGTTAAGTTTACTTTAGACAGAATGGTTGCTTCTGGACAAGTAGCCCACATTGTATCTTTTATCGAATCAGTAGAAGCTCCAGAAGATTACAAAGTTATAATTAATTTGAAAGAACCATTCGCTCCAATTTTAGCTCACCTTGCCCATACAGCTGCTTCTATTTTGAATGAGAAGGCTGTTACCGAAGCAGGCGATGACTATGGTACTAAACCAGTAGGTACTGGACCATTTAAATTTGTTTCATGGCAATCAGGAGACAGAATTACTCTAGAAGCCTTTGAAGATCACTTTGCCGGTGCACCTAAAGTTAAAAGGGTAGTATTTAGAAATATTACTGAAGGGACAAATAGAACTATAGCCCTTGAAACCGGTGAAGTAGATATTGCTTATGATATTGAACCAATTGATAAAAGAAAAGTAATTGACCATCCTGATTTAAATTTAATTGAAGAACCATCTTTATCAATGGCTTATATTGGATTTAACATGAATAGAGAACCATTCAACATCAAAGAAGTAAGACAAGCTATTAACTATGCAATCAATAGACAAGATATCATTGATGCTGTACTTTATGGTGCAGGTCAAATTGGTACTTCGCCTATTGCTCCACAAGTATTTGGTTTTAACCCAAATATAAAAGAAAGTGAGTACAATGTAGAAAAAGCTAAAGAACTTCTAAAACAAGCTGGTTTTGAAAACGGTTTTAAAACAACTATCTGGACTAATGATAACCCTGTAAGGATACAAATTGCTACAATAGTTCAATCTCAATTAAGAGATGTAGGTATAGATGTTACAATTGAGACTCTAGAATGGGGTGCATATCTAGATAGAACAGCAAGAGGAGAACATGATATGTTTATTCTAGGCTGGGTAACTGTAACTGGAGATGCTGACTACGGATTATACGCTCTATATCACAGTACCCAAAAAGGTGGAGCTGGTAACAGAACCTTCTTTGAAAATTCAAGGGTTGATGAAATTTTAGATCAAGCTAGAGTGTCTATTGACTTTGAGGAAAGAGAAAGATTATACCATGAAGCTCAAGAAATCATTGTTGAAGAAGCTCCAGCGGCTATACTTTATTACTCAACCCAAAATGTTGGCTTAAATAAACAAGTTCAAGGTTTCAAACTTCATCCAGCAGGTCACCACAGTTTATTTGGTGTAAGTAAGTAGTGTTTTTAAAAACTAAAAATCTAAAGTGAGACCTTTAAGGTCTCACTTTAGTGTTTTAGGTGAAATTTGAGAAAATTTATAATTGGTTATTTACCAGTTTAAAGTAAAGAAAGGAATCACCGGAAGGAGGAAAAACATGGCTAAGTATATATTGAAGAGGTTGCTGATGTTGATACCAGTAATACTTGGTGTAACCTTTATTGTATTTTCTATTATGTATATGACCCCAGGGGACCCAGCTCAGATGATGTTAGGAGAAAATGCACCTGAAGAAGCAGTAGAAGCTTTAAGGGAAGAAATGGGGTTAAATGATCCTTTTCTAGTTCAATATTTTAGATTTATCGGTAATGCTGCAAGGGGAAATTTTGGAAGGTCATATATTTCTAAAAAGGAAGTAGTACCAGAAATAATTGGTAGATTTCCTGCAACATTACAATTAGCTTTTTTTGGAGTGTTAATTGCTATAATCATCGGTATTCCTGTAGGTATAATTTCTGCAACAAGACAATATTCCATTTTCGATAGTGTAAGTATGTTTTTTGCACTATTAGGTGTTTCTATGCCTAATTTCTGGCAAGGGCTTATGTTAATATTAATCTTTGCTGTTAATTTAAGATGGTTGCCTTCATCTGGATATGGAAGTTTTCAACACATTATTTTACCAGCCCTTACTTTAGGTACCAGTGCCGCAGCTATTATTACTAGGATGACCCGTTCATCTATGTTAGAGGTTATTCGTCAAGATTATATCAGAACTGCTAGGGCAAAAGGTGTTGCTGAAAATAAAGTTATTATTAAACATGCCCTTAAAAATGCCCTTATACCTGTAATTACAGTAGTTGGTTTACAATTTGGTTATCTATTAGGTGGGGCGGTTTTAACAGAAACAGTATTTTCATGGCCAGGTATTGGTAGATTGTTAGTAGAAGCTATTAGGCAAAAGGATACCCCAATGGTACAAGCCTGTGTTATTTTCATTGCAGTTACCTTTAGTATTGTCAACTTAGCAATTGATATCCTTTATGCCTTTATAGATCCTAGAATTAAGTCTCAGTATAAGTAATGTAATCTGACAAAGAAGGAGGTTTGAAGGATGAATAATGTGGTAGTGAAAACACCAAATACTGGAATCAGTCCAAAGCAAAAAACTAAAAAAAGAAGTCTTTGGGCGGAAGTTGTTAGAAGAATGGTTAAAAATAAAATGGCTATGTTAGGTCTTGCTATAATATTGATCCTAGTTTTATTAGCAGTTTTTGCAGAAGTCATTGCTCCTTACGAAGAAGTGGCAATTAAGCAAAATCTTTCAAATAGATTACAAGGTCCAAGTAGGGAGCATTGGTTAGGGACAGATGAGTTTGGAAGGGATATCTTTGCTAGACTTATCCATGGAGCTAGGGTATCACTGCAAGTAGGTATTGTCGCTGTTGGTATCGCTATTTTCATCGGCGGTTCTTTAGGTGCTATTGCCGGTTATTACGGCGGAAGAGTTGATAACATTATAATGAGGGCTATGGATATTTTCCTTGCTATTCCTAGTATATTGTTGGCTATTGCCATTGTTTCAGCTTTAGGTTCTAGCTTATTTAACTTGATGCTAGCGGTAGGTATTTCTTCAGTTCCTTCCTATGCAAGGATTGTAAGGGCATCAGTATTATCTATCAGAGAACAAGAATTTGTAGAAGCTGCCAAAGCAATTGGTGCCAATGACTTTACTATTATTTTAAAACACATTATACCAAACTCCTTAGCTCCCGTTATAGTACAAGGTACCCTTGGAGTTGCCGGTGCTATTCTTTCTACAGCAGGGTTGAGTTTCATCGGTTTAGGTATTCAGCCACCTGCTCCAGAATGGGGGTCTATGTTATCTGGTGGTAGAGCATATTTAAGGGATGCATGGCATGTTACTACCTTCCCAGGATTGACAATTATGATAACAATTTTAGCTTTAAACTTATTAGGTGACGGTTTACGGGATGCCTTAGATCCTAAGTTAAAGCAGTAGAAATTGAGGAAGAAGGGAGTGGAAATAATGAAGGAAAAATTGTTGGATATTCAAAATTTAACAATCCACTATATTACTGAGGATGGAACGGTTAAAGCTGTTAATGGTATAGATATTCAACTAAACAGTGGAGAAACATTGGGATTAGTTGGTGAAACGGGAGCTGGTAAAACAACTACTGCTTTAGGGATAATGAGACTTGTACCAAACCCCCCAGGGAAAATAATGGGTGGCAGGATAATTTTTGAAGGTAAGGATTTATTAGAGCTTTCTGAAGAAGAGATGAGGAAAATTAGAGGTAACAAAATTTCAATGATTTTCCAAGACCCTATGACTTCCTTAAATCCAGTTATGACAGTAGGGGAACAAATTGCAGAGGTAATCCAGATCCATCAAAAATTAAATGATAAAGAAGCATTGGAAAAAGCCAAGGAAATGCTAGAACTCGTTGGAATTCCAGGTGTAAGACATTCCAACTATCCCCACGAATTTTCCGGTGGTATGAAACAAAGGGTAGTTATAGCCATTGCCTTAGCATGTAATCCACAGCTCCTTATTGCCGATGAGCCTACTACTGCCCTAGATGTTACTATCCAAGCCCAAGTACTGGAAATGATGAAAAAGCTTAAAGAAGAATTTAATACTGCAATGATATTAATAACCCACGATTTAGGGGTCGTTGCTGAAGTGTGTGATAAAGTTGCTATTATGTATGCTGGTGAAATTATTGAATATGCATCAATCGAAGATTTATATAACAATCCTAAACATCCTTATACAATAGGATTATTTGGATCAATTCCTAATATAGAAGAAGATGTTGAACGTTTAAATCCTATTAAAGGATTGATGCCAGATCCAACAAACTTACCATCGGGATGTCCATTCCATCCAAGATGTCCAAAGGCTAAGGATATTTGTAAAGAGCAAGTGCCTGCTACTACAGATCTAGGTAATGGTCATAAGGTAAGATGTCTGATCTATCAAGGCCTTGTAGAAGCATAGGAGGTGGTAAAATGGCTGAAAAATTACTGGAAGTAAAAAACCTAAAGAAATACTTTAAAGTTAAAAATGGTCTATTACACGCGGTAGATGATGTTAACTTTTTTATAAACAAAGGAGAGACATTAGGGGTTGTTGGTGAATCAGGTTGTGGTAAATCTACAACTGGTAGGGTAGTATTAAGGCTATTAGAAGCTACCGATGGGGAAATTTTATTTGAAGGAAATGATATTAGAAAATACAACAGACGCCAACTAAGAAATTTAAGAAAAGAAATGCAGATTATATTCCAGGACCCCTTTGCTTCATTAAATCCAAGGATGACTGTCAGTGAGATTATCGCTGAACCGTTAATAATCCACAAACTAGTTAAAAACAAAACAGAATTAGATCAAAGGGTATCAGAACTTATGGAAACTGTAGGTCTGGCCGAAAGGCTATATAATTCTTATCCCCATGAGTTGGATGGAGGAAGAAGGCAAAGGATCGGTATCGCCAGGGCATTGGCAGTAAATCCTAAATTTATCGTCTGTGATGAACCGGTTTCTGCTTTAGACGTTTCAATTCAGGCACAAATTCTAAACCTAATGCAAGATTTGCAGGAGGAATTTGGTTTAACCTATATGTTCATTACCCATGACTTATCAGTAGTAAAACACATTTCTGATAATATTATGGTAATGTATTTAGGACAAGTAGTGGAATTAACTTCATCTAAGGAGTTATTTAAAAATCCTCTACACCCATATACCCAAGCACTTCTTTCAGCTATTCCTGTACCAAGCTTGACCCGTAAACGGGAGAGAATTATCTTAAAAGGAGAAATTTCATCTCCTATAAACCCAGAACCAGGTTGTAGATTTGCAAAAAGGTGTAATTATGCTACTGACAGATGCTTCAAAGAAAATCCTGAATTAAGGGATGTCGGTAACGGACATTTTATAGCATGTCATTTAGTGAAGTAGTAGTCCATTATAATCGCTGGCCTTACCTAGTGCTACTAGGAGGGCTGCGATTTTTTTATTAATAATCATTTCCCCTTGAAAAAATTCATTAAAAAGGTTAATCTATAATATAAAGGATAGAAAATGGAGTTAAAGAAAGGAATTGATACAATGAAATTCAGTACTTTACCGCCTAAAGGCACCTTTGATGTATTGCCCAATGATATGGAGTTAAGAAACTATGTTAAAGATGTTATTCGCCATACATATATTTCTAGGGGGTTTAATGAAATAGAGACCCCTATGTTGGAAAATATCGACCTCATGACTAATAGTGATGGGGGAGAAAATTTGAGATTAATTTTTAAGATCCTTAAAAGGGGCGAAAAACTAGAACTTGGGGAAGGAGTAAATCCCGATGATCTTTGCGATCTTGCCTTAAGATTTGATTTAACTCTACCCCTTAGCAGGTATTATGCTAAAAATCGCAATGAACTAGAAAATCCCTTTAAAGCCTTTCAAATGGGTTATGTTTTCAGGGCAGAGAGACCTCAAAAGGGAAGATATAGGCAATTTATTCAATCAGATATCGACATTATTGGTGATGATAGTATTTTTGCGGAAATTACTATTTTAAAAACTGTGGCTTTAGCTTTAGGAAAATTAGGATTTAGTAATTCTAGAATAAAGATCAATGACCGCCGTTTACTTAGAGAAATTATAGAAGCGGTAGGTTTAGATGAAATCTTTGAGACAGTATGTATTTCCTTAGACAAATTAGATAAAATTGGAGAACAAGGGGTAAAGGAAGAACTAATAGGTAAAGGGGTTTCTTCTGAAAAAGTAGAGATATTGTTAACTACATTGACCAATTTGAAAACTAAAGGTCTACAATCCTTTGACAGTATCTATGCTAAAGAATTAGCTCAAATTATCGAAGCTGTAGGAAGGGATTATAATATAGAATTTGAACCATCTTTGGTTAGGGGAATGGGTTATTATACAGGGCCTATTTTCGAAATAGTTAGTGATGAATTTGGTAGTTCTATTGCCGGTGGTGGAAGATATGATAATCTTTTAACCAAGTTTCAGAAGGAATCTATTCCCGCTGTAGGGATGTCCATAGGTTTTGAGAGGATTATTCAAATTTTAAAAGATAGGGGATTCCAAATTCCAGGAAAAGGTAAGAAAGTAGCTATTTTAGTCGGCGAATATGAAAAACTGGAAAAAGCTGAAGAGTTAGCCCAAAAGTATATAGAAGAGGGTCATATAGCATCTATATTTTCAATAGTAGGTGTTAATCCTAATAAAATTTCAAAAAAAATTAGCGCCTTTACCAAACAAGGATTTCATGATGTAATTGTAGTCCAATAAGTTGAAATAATATAAGCCCAAACTATTGGGCTTATAATTTTAATTAAACTTTAATTTTAAGATTTGAGTTTATCTGCCATAAGTTTACCTAATTCCCTTAGCTTTTCTAAATCTTCTTCCTTAGGAGAACTTTTAACTTCAACACTTTGACCTACAAGCTCCATACCACTTTTTTCAGCAAATTTTTCTAGATTACTTACACCGCCGCCATTCCAGCTATAATTTCCAAATAGGGCTAGTAATCTATTTTTTACCCCTAATTGTAGTAATTTAGTTGTCAGGTTCTCAATGGGGGGAAACATCCCGTTGTTGTAAGCACAGCTTCCAATTATTAATCCTCTGTATTTCCATATATCCCTTAAAATATAGGAGAGATGTGTTTTAGAAGAATCGTAAATTTTTACATCTTCTATCCCATGTTTAACTAAAGATTGACCTATGGTCTCTGCCATTTTAGCGGTATTGCCATACATGCTACCATAGACAATGACTACACCTTTATCACTTTCACATAAACTCCACTTATTGTAGAGGGAAATAACTTTTTGGGGATTGGTTCGCCAAATTGGGCCATGGGAAGGGCAGATACATTTAATTTCCAGAGAAGAAAGTTTCTTTAAAGCATTTTGAACAGGAACTCCGTATTTCCCTACGATATTGGAATAATAACGGCGCATTTCTTCTTCAAAGAAGACTAAATGGAGTTGATCATCGAAAATTCCGCCATCTAGTGAGCCAAAACTACCGAAGGCGTCATTGGAAAATAAAGTTTTAGTAGTTTCTTCATAGGTGACCATGGATTCTGGCCAGTGGACCATTGGTATAGGGTAAAACTTAAGTTTATAGTTACCCAGTACCAATTCATCCCCCTCTTTTACCAAATGTAAATTGTCTTCTAGCTGGTAAAAATTTTTCAGGATATCTAGGGTTTTGTTATTAACTACTATCTTGATATCAGGAAAATTCCTAACTAATGTTGGGATAACCCCTGAATGATCTGGTTCCATGTGGTTAACTATCAAATAATCTATTTTCCTATCTTTTATGATACTCTGGATTTTTTTTAAATAATATTCGTAATTTCCTTCAGCTACTGTATCAATTAATGCTACCTTTTCATCACAAATTAGGTATGAATTATAAGAAACACCATGTTCTAAAGGCCAGAGGTTTTCAAATAGTTCTAACCTTTTATCATTTATTCCTACCCAATAAATATTTTTTTGAATTTCCACACAGTTATACATGTTCTACCTCCTAAGTCAACTAGTAATTATTCTTACTTACTAAACATTATATATTAATTTTTCCAAATTACAAGGTTAAATATTATTGTTTTCACTAAATTTAATATAAGGGAGAAGGGGTGTTAAAATGTCTGATTTTAAAGTTTATCTGTCACCACTAAAAGAAATTGCTTGCCAAGATCGTTTAAAAGCTTATTATCATCGGCAAAAAAAGATAGGGAAGGCCATTTATTATCTCTTACCTTCATCTAAATGGTTACAAGAGGGTAGGAAAAGACAGCCGGGCTTAGCTTTTAAAACCTTTGACGATATCGCTGATCTAATATTAAAAAAAGCTAATATAGAATATATTCCCGTATCGGAAGGGGAAAGGGATCTATTTTTTCAACAATTGTTGTTGGAAGAAAATGTAACAAATAGTCTCTATAAAGCAAGGGGGTACTCCCAAACCTATGGTCAGTTAAAAAGGCTAGGTTTAACAATAGAGGATTTGCCAGCTAATTTAAGGGAATTAAAAAGGTATTTAAAACAATATGAAGAACACTGGGTAATAGAGAGAAAACTTTTAGATCCGGAAAATCGCTTTCATCAAGCCTTTAATATTCAAGGAATAGAATTACCTTTAGGTGAAGTTATAGTAGACGGCTATATCGATTTTAGTCCTTTACAATACGGTATGCTCAAAGGATTAATTAAATTAGGAATAAATACATCTATTTACATTCCAGCGGTGGAAAGTGAAATTGTAGAGGAAACTTTAAAAAACTTAAGAGAGATAGGGTTTACTTTAGAAAGTACTCAATATCCAGAGAAAAAAGAACCCCAGATTTCTATAATGAAAGGTGTCACCATTGAAGAGGAAATCCATGGGGTGTTAGATGATATAGCTGTTAAAGTTAATGAAGGAAAGACAAATGAAAGTATTGGTATAGTTTTTGCTGATGATAGTTATTTATCGATGTTACAGAGGATTTGCCCCCAGTATAAATTACAATTGGCAATACCGAAAAAATCTACAGTTTTAGAGTCTAACCTTTTTAAAACAATTAGCCTTATCTTAAGGGAAAATCCTTTTTCTAGTAAATGGGAAAAATTAGGGTTAGTAGACAACCTCTATCAATTATTATTTAAAAAGAGAGAGGATTATTTACTGGCTAAAGAAAAGTATTTAAAGAATTATACCATAGATAAAGATATAGATGAGAGATTAAAGGTTCTTGTAGAATTTCGGAAAAAACTAGATAAAAGCTTACCTTTAGTAGAAATGATATCCCTATTATCCCAATATTTAAAAGAATTAAATTTAGTTAACCATTGGAAAGAATGTTTCAAAAGGGAAACAGATACCAGAGTTTTACAAAAGATCAGGTTTGAATGGCTGGCTTATCAAACTATCGTAAATACTTTAAAGGAAAAAGGGGATATGTTAAAAAGTAAAGGTTTACAAAACTTAGTAATAAATTTAAATATTTTTATATTATGGTTAAGTGAGCTTTTTAGGGACAAAAGTATTTATTTAGAAAGGACCCCAGCTAAAGGGATACAGGTTTACAATTTTAGGGAAGTTCCATTATTCCGTGGAGATACCCTCTATGTAATGGGAATGAATGAAGGGGTATTCCCTAAAAATTATCGATTAGCAGGCTATTTAAATGAAAAGGATTTGGATATTGAACAAATTTATGGTGCCCCAACTAGAAGTACTTTAAAGAAAAAGGATCAGGGAAGTTTTATGCAATTGTTTTATTTAGTAGATAATCTCACTTTTTCTTATGTCTGTGGTTTTGATCCGGAAAATGAATTACAGCCTTCCCCATTTATCGAACAGTATTGTAAAGAATGTAGTAATGTTAAAAGACTTACAGCAGAGGCTAGGTATAAGAGGGAGAGGATATTATATAAAGAACAAAGTTTAGAACAAGGAGCTTTTATGTTGGGGTTAGGGAAAAATGTTGAAAATGCCCCTGAAGAATATCTAAATATCCAAAAGCATTTGGAATACTTACTAAAGGGTGAAGAATTTTTAAATGGGGATTTAACCGGTGAAAGGCACCCCAAAATAGCTGTAACGGCCTTAGAACAATACAGCCAATGTCCTTTTAAATATGGAGTAGAGCGGCTACTGAAAATTAAAGAACCATTGGCAAAAAGGGAAAAAATTAGCCCTTTAATGACAGGAACTATGTTCCACAAAATAATAGAAGAATTTTATAGGACCTTAGGTGTGTTAGACAAACCTTTTTCAACCTTAGATGTAGATAAGTTGGATGGCGGGGAAGATATCTTATTAAAGATCTTTGAAGGTTACTGGCAGGAAATAGAAAAAGAACATGGAGATATTCCCTCCTATTATTTAGAACTGGAAAAGGAAAAGTGGGCAAAAAACCTAAAAAATTGGTGGAAATGGGAAAGAAAATTATTTTTCCAATCCCCAGAAAATAATCAGTTGAGAATTTTTAAGTTTGAGGAAGAAGTAGAATTTCCTTTCCAATTAGAAGATGGGGAAATAATTAACTTAACGGGTAAAATTGATAGGATCGATGTAGATGAAAAGGGTTTTGTTATCTATGATTATAAAACCGGTAGAGCTTCTTTAAAGGATGAAGAAATATTTAAAGGTTTAAAACTTCAAATTCCCCTTTATATCTATATCTTAGAACAAAAAATTAAGGGTGGGGAATATGAAGAATTGTCCGATAAACTTTTACCTTATGGTGCAGGCTATATTTCAATAAAAGAGTTAGGTAATTTAAATAAAGGATTTTGGAAGGCTGAATTATATAATGAAGGAAAGTTTGGCTTAACTAATAATATGACAGAAAGGAATTTTAGAGATGGGGAAAGTTTAATAACAGAATACAACTTGAAGGAAAAAATTAAAGAATTATGGGAAAGGATAGGTTATGACTATTCGGTAAAACCTCTACAATGCTATGATTCCTGTATTTATAAAAACCTTTGTCGAGTAACCGATGATTTGAAGGAGGAGGGGGAAAATGGAGTTTAATCCTGAACAAAAACAGGCTATAGAAAGCAAAAAAAGGCAAATTTTGATTTCAGCAGGAGCTGGTTCTGGTAAAACCAGGGTATTAACAGAGAGGTTTTTTTACCTTTGTAATAAAAAGTTAGAAGAAAAGCTATCAGGGAAGGAAGAGCCTATTGGAGCAGAGGTAAAGGAAATTGTGGCAATTACCTTTACAGAAAAAGCAGCAAGGGAGATGAAAACGAGAATAGGTAAAAGGATTACCAAAGAGTTGGAAGAAGTGGCAAAATGGCCGGAAGGTAAGGAAAAGGAAATAGCTTTAAGTTTTTGGCAAAAACAAAAGGAAGAATTGGATTTTAGTATAATTACAACCTTCCATAGTTTTTGTTATAAACTCCTACAGAACTTTGCCTTTAATGCCCAGCTGCCTCCAACATTTACTCTATTAGATCAAAGGGGAAGTAAATTGCTGAAAAATAGGGTGTTTAACGATTTGCTGGAGAAGGAAAGTAATTTCAAAAAGTGGAAACCGTTGTTTTCCTATTATAATAAAGATGCAATTAAAAAATGGGTAATTGCATTTTATGAGCAAATTGGTGAAAATCCCCAATATGATGTAGAAGGATTTTGTGAAAAAATAACTTCCCCAAATTTCTTAGATTTTCAATGGCAAATGTTAATAGAATTTAAAAGAAATTTATTAACGGACTTTTATCAAAGGGCTGAGGATTGTATAAAGGATTTTCCACCGATTAATTCTGTTACTGGAACACTTAAAAAATATTTTTGGAATTTAAAAAACCATATTGAAAAAGTAGATCCAAATAAATTACATCCCGATGAATGCTATCAATTATTATTAGAAGTAATGCCTTCTAGAAAAAATCAGAATTGGCTAAATTCAGCTCCAGACTTTTATGAATTTTATGAAGGAGTTTTCAAGGATCTAAAAGGATCATGGAAGGAATATGGGAAATATGAGCTAAAAGAGGAAAATAAGAAGGAAATAATAGAAATAATAGAACTTTTTACAGATTTACTTTCTTCCTTTGCTAAAGAATATAATTTGCGAAAAGAAGAAGGTGGAATTTTAGATTTTTCAGATTTACAAAAAAGGGCTATTGCTCTATTAGGGGAAGAGGAAGAGGTCAGAAAATGGTGTAGGAAAAATTACAAACATATAATGATTGATGAATTTCAAGACACAAATCTTTTACAGCTGAAAATGTTGGAATACATCGATCCCCAATACCGATTTATAGTAGGGGATGGAAAACAATCGATTTACCGTTTTAGAGGTGCCGATGTCACTATAATGAACTCCCTACAAGAGAGTTGGCAAGGTAATGAACATACAGAT
Organism: Anaerobranca gottschalkii DSM 13577; assembly: GCF_900111575.1. Taxonomy (NCBI): domain Bacteria; kingdom Bacillati; phylum Bacillota; class Clostridia; order Eubacteriales; family Proteinivoracaceae; genus Anaerobranca; species Anaerobranca gottschalkii. The sequence continues at coordinate 25,487 of NZ_FOIF01000003.1, forward strand.
ATAATCCAAATGGGGCGTAATTATCGGAACTGTGATGGAATTATTGGCTTTGTCAATGAATTATTTAAAACTTTATTAGTTAAAGATAAATCCTCTAATTACTCAAAATACTATATAGAATATCAGCCCCTAATCAGTAATAGGGTAGAGGAATTTGAAAAACTGCCAAATAAAAAAGTTGAATTATTGATCCTTAACCAGGAAAATGGAGAAGATACAGAATATGATTTACTAGCCCAGAAAATTTTGGAGTTGGTTAATACAGGACCAGAGTTAGTTAAAGAAGATAAGATTTGGCGGAAACCTAATTGGCGGGATATCGCAATATTAATTCAAGGAAGGACCCAGTTGTCTTTACTTCAAAGGAAACTTAGAGAAAGGAATATCCCATACTACGTCCACGGAGGTATAGGTTTTTTTAACAAAAGTGAAGTACAAGAATATCTCAACATCTTGAGATTTATCAATAGACCTTGGGAAGAACTCTATATTTTAGCTTTACTTAGAGGCCCTTTATTTAGGATGAGGATGGAGGACTTTTTCTACCTTAAAAATCATATTCCAAAGGATCAAAGCCTTGCTACTTATATACTAACTGGGGTATTTAGCAAAGATGAAAAACTAAACAAGGATATAAAAGAAAAGTTGACGGCTTTTTATCAGATGTTTACTAAATATGTGCCCTTTTATTTACAGGCAGATGTAAAGGAAGCTTTATTAGAAATTTTTGAGTACAGTGGTTTAAAGAGGGTTTTACTACTCCAACCTAATTCTTTACAGTCAATAAAAAATGTAGAGAAATTGATAGATATAATGGTAGAACAAAAAACTTATTCATTAGAACAACTTTTGGAAAATGTGGATATATTAGCTAGTCTAAGTGATAAAGAAGGGGAAGCAGAAGGGGAGATTCCTGAAGGTAATATGGTAACAATTATGACAGTCCATGGTTCAAAGGGTTTAGAGTTTCCAGTAGTATTTCTACCTGGCCTTAATCAAAAAGGACAAAGTGATAGCACAAGGATAAAATACGATGAAGAGCATTTACTTGTTTTAAAATATAGGGATAAAGATGAAGAGGAAAATTATACCCCTTGTTTTAAAGTTGTCAGTAAAAAGGAAACATTAGCTGATATAGAGGAATCTAAAAGGTTATTTTATGTTGCACTTACCAGGGCAAGGGATTATTTAGTAATGACATCCCATATTAAAAAGGATATTACCGAAGATATAAAGGATATAGTTCAAGAAGGGACTAAAAACTCTTGGTACAACATGTTATTAGAAGGACTTAAGAAAAACGAAAACCTAAAGGACTATATTCGGATTAAAAATTTTACAGGAGTTCCTAAAACTGATGGGGAAACTTTAGAAAAAGAATCATTTTACATGAAGTTGGATATACAAGATTGGGAAATTCCCCTTACCTTTTCCGTTTCAGAAGTTATGATGTTTATCAACGATCCCGTTAAATATTATGATTACTATATTGTTAAAATAGATCCGACTTTTTTTGATGAAGGTATAGAAAAATATAATAGTGAAAATGAATTTTTAGCTGGGATGAAATTTGGTACTTTAGTTCACAGGGTTTGTGAGTTATACGACCAAGGGTATAGTGAAGAAGAAGCGGTAGAATTAGTATTAGAAGGAATTGATGAGCCCTGGGTAGACAAAGGGGAATTGGAAAGGGAAATTCTAAAGCTATTAGAAAAATATAAAGAAATCGGAAATATAGAGATAGGGGAACATGTGGCCAGTGAATGGAGTTTTACAACCGAACTAGCTGGAGCTTATATAGTAGGGGAAATAGATAAAATTTATTTAAAGAATGGGAAATACCATCTCTTAGATTTAAAAACAAATGTAATTAATAATCTAGAAGAACAAATAGAAAGATATTTACCCCAAATTTATCTTTACAAAATGGCCTTTGAAAGGGAATTTGGTGGAATTGTAGAAAATGTATCCTTATTATTTTTAAGAGAAGGAATAAAGGGGTTAAAAACTATCGCTACAGATGTTAACTATGGACAAAAAATCGAAGAAGCTATTAAAAAGATGATTGCCCTAAAAAAATCAGGGGCTGGAAGGGATGAATGGAGGGTTTAAAAGTGTTATATGGAGGAATAGAAGCTGGTGGGACAAAATTTATTTGCGCAGTAGCAGATGAAAATAAAAAAATCTTGGATAAAATTCAATTACCAACACTAGAACCTGAGATTACACTAAGTAAAGTAATAGAATATTTTAGGAAATTTAAGCTCAAATCTTTAGGTATAGGTTGTTTTGGTCCGATTGATATTAATCCAGCAAGTAAAACTTTTGGGTTTATTACTAATACTCCTAAACTTCCTTGGAGAAATTATCCAATAGTAAATAAATTAAAGGCTACATTAAATTTACCTATCGGATTTAATACAGATGTAAATGCCGCTGCATTAGCTGAAGCATGTTTAGGTGGGGCAAAGGGTTTGGATAGCTGTTTATATATCACTGTAGGAACGGGAATAGGTGCAGGAGCGATTGTCCATGGTAAAATACTGCAAGGATTATGCCATCCTGAAATGGGGCATATCCTTATCAGAAGACATGAAATGGATAATTATAAAGGAAAATGTCCTTATCATCAAGATTGCTTAGAAGGATTAGCTTCTGGACCTGCAATAGAAGAGAGATGGGGAGAAAAAGGGGTAAACTTAGGAAGTAATGAAGGAGTTTGGGAATTAGAAAGTTTTTATTTAGCTCAAGCAATAGTACAATATATTTTAATCCTTTCACCAAAGAAAATTATTTTAGGTGGAGGAGTAATGAGACAAAAGCAAATTTATCCTTTAATTCGTATGAATGTTTTAAAAATCCTTAACAACTATTTGTCTGTACCAGAAATTATAGAACAAATAGATCAATATATTATTCCACCGGGTTTAGGAGAAAACTCAGGGATTATTGGAGCAATATTATTAGGGGAGTTAGCATATAAGAATAAAAGTTTTTAGGAAGCTTAAATAGCATTTAGTCAAAAATTTTCCTCATAGGGACATTTAGAGGGGAAACGTATTGACTAAATGCTTTTTTATTTACTCTAAATATATTGGTGAAGAACTATGTCAAATCTTTAGTATTATAAAAAAATAAAGCAAATTAATTATAAAATTAAAGTAAAAAATAATTGAAATTAAAGTTAAATTATTATATAATTAACTTGAAATTAGTTTATTTATTAAAAATAAATATTATTTGGATTAAATGTAGAGGAGGTAATAATGTGTTTTGGAATAGTAAAGCAGAATCTGTAGATGAATTATTAAATAAATACCATATAAAAAATACTACATATAAAAGTGAAAGGTTAATATTTGAAGTTAAAGATGATAGAGATATTTATAATATTACGGCACCTTTTGATAATGAAGGTGAATCAATCATAGCTGGAAGGGTAGAAAAAAGAGATAGTGAAAATTCCGAAGTAATGTTCTTTATAAATCGTGGAAATAAATGGACCCCAAAAGAGGGTAGCCCAGTATTCAATTTACAAGATCCTTTTATCACTAAGATCAAGAATCAATTAATATTTGGAGGAGTTGAAGTTTACCCAACCGAAAACGATAGTTTAGGTTATAGAACTGTTTTTTATAGAGGTGCAAATATTAATAGTTTAGAAAAATTTACAGTAGGACCTGATATGATGAAAGATATAAGGCTTTTGGAATTAAAAGATGGTCGGATTTTAGTATTTACAAGACCTCAAGGGGAAATTGGTGGTAGAGGAACTATAGGTTATATAATTATTAATTCTTTAGAAGAACTAACTCCTCAAAAAATATTAGAAGCTAGGTTGTTTAAAAATCAATTTATAAAAGAGGAATGGGGAGGAGCAAATGAACTTATTAATTTAAATAATGGTTTAGTAGGAGTATTGGGACATATTGCGAAATTTGATAATGAGGGTAATAGACATTATTATTCCATGACTTTTGCCTTTAATCCTATAAATGGTGAAATTACCAAAATGAAAATTATCGCTACAAGGAGCGATTTTGCTGATGGTGAATATAAAAGACCGGATTTAAAAGATGTTATATTTAGTGGAGGTATCTTAAGAAAGGACAATGGAAAAGCTGAGTTATACTGTGGTGTTAGTGATGCAGAGGCACATAAAGTAATGATTGAAGATCCTTTTTTAGAGTATGAAAAAATTAAAATTTAATCAGATAAAATAAACTGTCTAATGAAATTAGGAGGTACTAGTTAATGAAAACTAATCGATATAAGGGAAATCCTATTATTACTCCAAAAGATATAAAACCACATAGGGAAGATTTTGAGGTGATTGGAGTATTTAATCCAGGGGTAGCTATATATAATGATGAAGTTATATTATTACTAAGAGTAGCAGAAAGACCGATATGTAAAAATAAAGAAGAGTTTAAAGCACCTGTTTTTAATTTTCCAAAAGGTGAAATAGAAATTTTAACTTTAAATATAAATGATGAGAGTTATGATTTTACTGATTCTAGAGTAATAAAGGATAATATAAAAAAAGATGGAAGTTTTAAATATTTAACCTCGATATCTTACATACTAAAAGCTACCAGTAAAGATGGTAAAAATTTTAGAATAGATGAAAAACCATTTATTTATCCTTCCAATCAATACGATGTATTTGGTGTAGAAGATCCTAGAATAACCAAAATTGAAGATTATTATTATATCTATTTTAGTGTTGTATCTTCAAAAGGTGTAGGGGTTAGATTAGTAAAAACTAAGGATTTTAATGTTAAAGAAGACTGTGGTATTATTTTTGCACCTGAGAATAAAGATGTGGTAATTTTTCCTGAAAGAATTAATGGGAAGTATTATGCTCTTCATAGACCAGTTCCTAAATGTGCAGGTAATCCTGAGATATGGATAGCTGAATCAGATAATCTGATATATTGGGGAAATCATAAATTATTATTAGAGTTAAGAGAAAATATGTGGGATAATGGAAGAATAGGTGGGGGACTTGTACCAATTAAAACTGAGAAAGGATGGTTGGAACTTTATCACGGTGCATCAAAAAATAATAGATATTGCATGGGCGCAGTTTTGCTAGATTTAGAGAATCCTTCTAAAGTATTAGCAAGGTCTGAAAAACCTATTTTAGAGCCACAAGAAGATTATGAAATTAATGGTTTTTTTAATAACGTGGTTTTTGGTTGCGGTGCGATTGTAGAAGGTGATTTAATAAAAATGTATTATGGAGTTGCAGATACTTCTGTAGCTTATGTTGAACTAAGCATAAAAGATATATTAAATTCTTTAAGATGATTTAATTACAAATTTAAGGTGAGAGATTTATGGATAAATGGTGGGAAAAAGCTATTATTTATGAAATTTACATGCCTAGCTATTATGATAGTAACGGAGATGGGATAGGTGATTTTAAAGGATTAACTGAGAAATTAGATTATTTAAAAGAATTAGGTATAAATGCCTTATGGATTACGCCGTTTTATAAGTCGCCAAAGGTTGATAACGGATATGACATTGAAGACTTCTATAGTATAGATTCTGATTATGGCACGCTAGAAGACTTTAAAATATTTGTAGATGAAGTTCACAAGAGAGGTATTAAATTAATTATTGATATGATTTTAAACCATACTTCTAATAAACATCCTTGGTTTATTGAATCTAAAGTTTCGTTAGAAAACTCAAAAAGAGATTGGTATATATGGAAAAATGGATTCAACAATTTGCCACCCAATAACTGGGAATCTTTCTTTGGTGGAAGTGCGTGGGAATATGATTCAAAAACTAAACAATATTATTATCATGCTTTTTCAAAAGAACAGGTAGATTTAAACTGGAGTAATCCTAAAGTAAAAGATGCAATGTTTGATGTTATAAAGTTTTGGTTGGATTTAGGAGTCGATGGATTAAGACTCGATGTTATTAACTTTTTAAAAGTTAATAACGAATTTAAAAATAATCCAATAGATAAAGATGGTAAGCAGATACATCAATACGATAAAGATCAAGAAGGAATTTTAAATATTATAGAGGAAATCAATAATCTGACAAAAAAATATGGAGATATATTTTTGTTAGGTGAAGTAGGTAGTGAAGATTTAGGTACTTTAATGTCATATGTAGGAGAAAATTTATTAGATGCAGTTTTTAATTTTAATTTAGGTAGTATATTGGAATTTGATCCTGAAAGGATATATGAAGAACTGAAAAAAATGTATTGTAATTATAATAACAAAATCTTTACTTTATTTTTCGGGAACCATGATATATCTAGATTTATTTCTAGGTTTTCTAATGGGTACTATGATGAAGAAAAAGCTAAACTTGTTGCTACATTAATTTTAACGGCAAAGGGAATTCCTTTTATTTACTATGGTGAAGAGATTGGAATGCGGGATTATTATCCACAAAGTGTTAATGATATAAGGGATATACAAGCGAAGATTAAATACTATGATACTTTAAGAGAAGGAAAAAGTGAACAGGATGCTTTAAAGATTGCTAATAAAGTTAATAGAGATAAAGCAAGAACGCCTATGCAGTGGAACAATAATTTAAATTGTGGTTTTTCAAGTGGTAAACCATGGATAAAGATCACTGAGAAATATAGACATATAAACGTTGAAGAACAAAGAAGAGATGAGAAATCAATTTTTAATTATTATAAAAAAATAATTAGTTTAAGGAATGGTAACCTAGTTTTTCAAATAGGAGAATGTACTGATTTAATACTTATTAACGATATTATTAGTTTCCAGAGAAACTTAAATAATGAAAAGTATTTAATATTACTGAACTTTTCTGATAAGCTTAGTAACTATTTTTTTCCTGAATTAAAGAAAGCAGAATTTGTTTTATCTAGTATTAGAGACAAGATTGTGTTAGATGAAAAAATTGAACTCCTTCCTTTTGAAGCTGTAATAGTAAAATTGCCATATTAAAATTAAAAGGTGTGATAGAATTGAAAATAACAAAAAAGAAAGTAACTATGAAAGATATAGCTGAAAAATTAAACATATCAATAAATGCTGTTTCTTTAGCATTAAACGATAAACATGGAGTCAGTGAAGAGACTAAAAAGCTAATATTCGAAACAGCTAATCAAATGGGTTATTTTGAGGACAAATTGTTAAATAAAGGGTTTAAAAATATATGTGTTTTAATTGAAGAAAAAAATTTTTATGATACTACTTTTTATACTAAAGTTATCTTAGGTATTGAAACTGAAAGTAAAAAAAATAACTTTGATATGCTTATCAGATTCATGAATTTAGAAAATTTTCAAATACCTACTTGTATTGAATCTAGAAAAGTTTCTGGGATACTAATAGTTGGTAATATTCGAGATGAACATCTAAGAATGTTATTAAAATATAATATTCCTATAGTTTTAGTTGATCATGCTACTTTAGAATTAAATCTAAATGCAATTTTAACGCAAAATATGATAGGTTCGTATTTAGCAACAAGACACCTAATCAAAAATGGACATTCACAAATAGGTTTTGTTGGAGAAATTGATTTTTCCTTGAGCTTTAAGCAAAGATGGTTAGGTTTCGAACAAGCAATGAAAGATTATGGATTAAAAGTAGATATAGATTATTGTATTACGGAAAAAGTTGAGCAATTTGTTTTGGCAAAAAAATATAATGAGTTTGCATCGGTTATCTCCCAACTAAGTAAACTACCAACTGCCTGGATTTGTTCTAATGATAATACTGCTATAACTTTATATAATGCTTTAAAAATTTTAGGGAAAAAGGTACCAGAAGATATTTCAATAATTGGTTTCGATGATATAGAGTCTTGTAAGATTATTACTCCTAATTTAACAACTGTGTATGTAGATAAAGAACTTATGGGTAAAAAAGCTGTAAAAAAATTACTGCAGATTATGGGAAAACCTAAACAATCAACAGAACACATTTATATGGAAGTAAAGTTAATTGAGCGAGATTCTGTAAAATGCCTAATAAAATGAAATCCAATTTAAAATGGATTGCATTTTATTATAAAAATTAAAAGGGAGGAGAAAGTCTTATGAAAAAATTTTTTAAAAAAGGGAGTTCTGTACTACTTATCACAATTTTCATTGTTATGTTGTTTGTAGGCTGTTCTTCAGAAAAAGAATCTGTTAATTCAAATCATTTACAACTAGCTACAGATTGGCCCTTTCCTTTTCATGGAAACCCATTTGGAGCTGGGGGAGTCGGTGGTGCTTGGTGGTTTATGTATGAGCCATTTGCTTATTATCTTCCTATGACCGGTGAATATATTCCACGTTTAGCTGAGAATTGGGAAATTGATGGAAATGATGTTAAAGTATATTTGAGAAAAGATGTTAAATTTAGTGATGGAGAATTATTTACAGCAGAAGATGTAATTAATACAGTTAATTTTATTCAGGCACTATGGGGGTGGCCATACGATATAAAAGAAGTAAAAGCTATTGATTCAAATACGGTAATTTTTACATTAACCTCCACTAATTTTGTTCACACATTATTAACAGATGGGGCTATTGCTAGTTTAGCACCATTGCATGTGTATTCTGATTTTGCTGAACAGGCAGAAGAAGTTGCAAAGATTGGAAAAGAAATATTTTACAGGCAAATTGAAGGTCAAGAAGTCTCAGAAGAAATGAGAAATCAATATAATAAGAAAGCTGATGAACTAGCACAAAAAGTAAGGGGATTTTCCGTATTTAATACTTTTGGCAGAGTGCCTGTAGTAGGAAGTTTTGAGCCCGTTAATATTAGTCAGGTTGAAATGAAATTAGAAAGGAATAAATATCATTGGCTTAATTCAAAGCAAAAGATTGATGATATTATATTTAAGAGATGGTCTTCTAATGAATATGTATGGGCTTCACTAATTTCTAATGAAATTGATGCTGCCCATCCTAATATGCCAAAGGATGTGGTTGAGCAGCTTAATAATCTAAACAGTAGATTAAAAGTAATATCAGTGTCAGACTTATCGGATATATCGTTAATATTTAATTTCAAGAAACAAATGTTTAATGATTTAGCACTTAGAAAATCTATTGCATATATATTAAATAGAGATACTATTAGAGATGTATCTTCTTGGCAGGCTAATAGTTATGAAAATTATTATGCTTATGGTTTATTAAAAAGTATGTCAAATGAATGGATTGATGAAGCTAACTTAAATAAATTTACTAAATATAGTCAAAATAAAACGCTTGCTGAACAGATTTTAGAAGAAGCAGGATATAAAAAAGACAATGGAATTTGGCATCAATCTAATGGAAATCCAGTAGAATTTACAATTTCTGTATATGGACCCCACAATGACTGGGTATTAGCAGCTAGAGAGATTGTACAACAGCTCAAATCTTTTGGTTTTAAAGTGGATATGAAATTAATTCCAGAAGGTATGAGAGATAATGTAATGAGAACTGGTGACTATGATGTTGCTATTGAGTTTGGAACAGCTTGGTGGGGATATCCTCATCCATTAACTGGGTATAGAAGACTATATGAAGGAGATATTGCTTTAATAACTGGATTTCCTTCTACAGAAAAATACTTAACACCATGGGGTGAATTAGCTCCTAAAGATTTAATTGAAGAGTTAAATAATAATTTATATGATGAAATAAAGGCTAAAGAAATAATTGAAAAATTGGCATATATAACCAATGAGTATTTACCTATTATACCAATAAAAGAAAAAGTATTACCAATTTATTTTAATAATGGTTTTAGGGTACAAGGGTGGCCTGATGAAAAAGATCCTATATGGTCTTTAGCTCCTGGTGGAATTGAAAGAGTATATAATTTGTTGATTGGAGAAGGAATTTTGTATCCGATTGAATAACTACTAGATTTACAATTGAGGGAATTTTATATTCCCTCAATTGTAAATCTAATTTGTTAAAGTATTAGGTATAAGAACTCCTTTCTTTATTTAGAAAAATTGGTGGTGAGGATATGGATTACTTTATAAAGAGAATAGTGTATTTGATATTAGTTTTTATGATATCTGTAAGCATAATTTTCGTTCTAGTTAACAATATGCCTGGAGATCCTGCTTTTGGTTTAGCAGTTTCTATAGCTCAACAAAGAAATATGGAAATAGAACAAGCTTTAGAAATCGCTAGAAGAATGATTGGCGTTTCTGAAGATATGTCATTTATAGAAGGCTATATAAAGTTTTTATCTAACCTACTAAGAGGAAACTTTGGATATTCTACATTTTACAATACTAGTGTTAATGAAATTATAGCTAAATCTTTGCCATGGACTATTTTTGTTATCTCTTTAGCTACTTTATTAAGTTTTTTAATTGGTGTATACTTAGGAGCTTTTACTGCACATAAAAAAGGAACAATTATAGAAAATATTATTTCAACTTTATCAAGTATAGTTCAAGCTATACCACCATTTGTCTTAGCAGTATTAATTTTATTTTTGTTTTCCGTTAGATTAAAGTTATTGCCGATGGGGGGAGCCTATCCCGTTGGTTTAACTCCTACTATTTCAATAAATTTTATATTTATTATTTTTATTCATGCTTTAGGCCCAGTATTAGCAACTGCAATACCTCAAACTGCTTCTTGGATTTTAACTATGAGAGGAAATACAACACAAGTCATGGAAGAAGATTTCATAAGATTTGCAGAAATGCGTGGCTTGAAAGATAGGGTTATTGCTGGGAAATATATAAGAAATAATGCTATACTTCCTTTGATAGCTGGTTTAGCTATAAGTTTAGGATATATGTTAGGTGGACACACTTTAGTAGAAGCAATCTTCAATTATCCTGGTATTGGTTTTTATTTCGCAAGAGCAATTGCAGTTAGAGATTTTAGTTTATTAACAGGGCTATTTTCTCTTATTGTTATAGGTGTAGTAATTACAACCTTTATAGCAGAAATTATTTATATAATAATAGATCCGAGGGTGAAAATGAAATGATAAATAATTTGAAAATATTTTACCATAACTATATTAATCCATTAATTGTGAATAAAAAATCATTATTTGGTTTATGTATATTAGGTTTTTATATACTAATGGCTATTTTTGGACCTATGCTAATAACACTAGATCTTAATTCTAATTTTGCTGAAAGATATCAAAGACCATCATTTAAACATCCTTTTGGTACTGATTATTTTGGAGTAGACATATTTAGACAGATTGTCCATGGTTCTAGGACAGTTATATCTTTAGCATTGTTAGCAAGTTTTTTTTCAGTGTTAATTGGAACTATTGTAGGTGTTACAAGGGGTTATTTAGATGGGTTTATGGGTAAAATAATTGACATTTTTATTATGGTATTTTTAGTTATTCCATCTTTTCCTGCTTTATTGATCTTAGCAGCAATATTTATGGATAAAGAGCTTAATACAATACAATTATCTTTATTAGTTGCAATTTGGTTATGGGCTCCTTTAGCAAAGCAGATATCTGCTCAAGTCTTGACAATAAAATCTAGAGAATTTATTGAAGCATCGAGATTACTTAATATGTCATTACCATATATTCTTTTTAGTGATATTTTAAAGTTATTGATTCCATATATATTTATGAATTTTGTTTTACAAATTAAAAGCACAATGGAATTTTCTGTTGGGTTAATGTTTTTAGGTTTAGCAAAGTTTGAAGCTACCCATTGGGGAGTAATGTTAAATTATGCATTATATCAAGCAGGTGCTTTATATACTGTTAAAGGTTTTCATTATTTGTTTTTTGTTATTTTTAATATAGTATTATTAATTTATGGGGGTATATTATTGTCCCGTGGTGTTGAAGAAGTATTTAACCCACGATTGAGAGGTGACCAGTAGATGAAGACAATAATAAAAGTTGAAGATTTACAAGCTTTATATTTAGTTAAAGAGGGAACTATAAAAGCTGCTGATGGAATATCATTTAGCATTTTAGAAAATACAGTTACTGCCATTGTAGGAGAAAGTGCATCTGGGAAAAGTACCATTATTGAAGGAATAACAAAAACACTGCCTCCAAATGGAAGAATCATATCTGGTAAAGTTTATTATAACGATTTAGAAATTTTAACACTCAAAGATGAGAAATTAAGGCAAATTAGATGGAAGGAAATTGCATTAGTACCACAAGCTTCTCAACAATCATTAAATCCAACTATGAAGATAATTGATCATTTTAAGGATACGATAGAGGCTCATGATATAAAATGGGATAAAAGAAAGTTAATAGAAAAAGCTTCAGAGAAATTAGAGATGGTAAGATTAAATCCAGAATCCATTTTATTTTCATATCCAATGCAATTATCAGGTGGGATGAAACAAAGAGTTTTAATAGCTTTATCTCTTATTTTAGAACCCAAAGTTTTAATATTAGATGAGCCTACATCAGCACTTGATGTTTTAACACAGGCATATATTATTAATTTATTAAAAGAGCTTAAAAGGAAATTAAATATTACTCTTATCTTTATTACACACGACATAGCTGTTGCTGCTGAATTAGCAGATAATGTGGCTGTTGTTTATGCTGGAAATTTAGTAGAGTATAACTCAACAAATAAGATTTTTAATAATCCATTACATCCATACACTAAAGGGTTAATTAACTCTATAATGGCAATAAATAAAGATATGTCTAAAATAAAATCAATTCCAGGGAATTCACCTAGTCTATTAAATCCTCCTTCAGGATGTCGATTTCATCCTAGATGTGTTTATTCTATTGAACATTGCAAAAAAGAAAAACCATTACTACATAATCTTAAAGACGGATCTCAAGTTGCATGTCATTTGTATTATGAGGAGGAAAGAGTTAATGAGACAAAAACTTGTAGAATTAGTTAATGTGAATAAAATATTTTCTAAAGGTTTTATTAAAAAGAATCATAAGATTGTACTTGAAGATATAAATTTAGAGCTTTTTTCTGGAGATAGATTGGTTATTATTGGAGAAAGTGGTATGGGGAAGACAACTTTAGCAAGAATTATGGTAAATTTAGAACCTAAATCTAAGGGAGACATATATTGGATGGGGAAGAATATTAATAAATTGTCCTCTAAAGAGAAAAAAGAGTTAAGTCCAAAAATTCAATATGTTCATCAGGATCCTTATGGTTCGCTCCATCCTTCTAAAACTATATTTAAAATACTTGCTGATCCTTTAAAAAAGAATGAAAAAATAGTAGGTAAAAATCTTTATAATAAAACTCTAGAGTTAATGGAAAAGGTAGGTCTTTCGCCTGCTGACTATTATTTAAATAAGTATCCTCATCATTTATCTGGAGGAGGAAGACAAAGATTAGCGATAGCTAGATCTTTAACAACAAATCCTCAAGTTATTGTGGCTGATGAGCCAATAAGTATGATTGATATGTCTTTAAGAACAACCATCATAGAATTGTTTAAAGAATTGAATAATGAAGATAATTTGGCAATTGTTTTAATTTTACATGATATAGGAGCTGCTAAATTTTTTACTTATGAAAAAGGAGATGTAATAATACTTTATGGAGGTAAAATAGTAGAAAAAGGAAGAGGAATAAAAATTCTTTCTAATCCGAAGCATCCATACACTAAAGTTTTAATAAATTCTACACCAATAGTTGATCCTGAATTAGCAAAAAACAGGAAAATAGAACAATTAAGGTCTTATGAGGTTCCAATTAGAACACCAGAAAGTAAAGGATGTCCTTTTTCACATGCTTGTAATCAATTTGCTCAGAAGTGCTTAGAAGAAAATCCAAAATTAAAGAAAATAGAAGATAATCATGAAGTTGCTTGTCATTTTTGTTAGGGTGGAATGTATATGAAAAAATTTTATTATCTTTTGAGTCCGATAATAGTTATAGTTTTTGCTTTTTTATGGATGATAAATTTTAATAAATATAATAATAATTTTGAATTACTATTGGTTATATCTTCATTATTAATTTCTGCTATTACATTATTATTAGTTTTCAAAAAAATAAGATAATAACATTTTGAGGTGATTAAATGAGCTATTTAACTATGTATAGAAAATGGCTTAACTTTGATGATGAAACATATAAAGAACTTATAAGTTTAAAAGAATCAGAAATAAAAGATAGATTTTATAAGGAACTTGAGTTTGGAACAGGTGGATTAAGAGGAATAATAGGTGCTGGAACTAATAGAGTTAATAAATATACAATAAGAAAAGTTACTCAAGGCCTAGCAAACTATATTAAAAAACAAAAAATTAATGAACCTTCTGTTATATTAGCTTATGATTCAAGAAAATATAGTGAACTATTTGCTAAAGAAGCAGCACTAGTCTTGAATGCTAATCAAATAAAAACTTACATATTTAATGAAATGAAACCTACTCCACTTTTATCTTATGCAATTAGAAAGATTAATACATCAGCTGGAATAGTAATAACTGCAAGTCATAATCCAAAAGAGTACAATGGGTATAAAATATATTGGTCAGATGGTGGACAAATAACTGATCATTTAGCAAAAGAAATTTATAAAGAAATTAAGGCTATAGATTATGAAGATATTTTAACAATAGAGTATAATAAAGCAATAGATTTAGGTTTATATAACGTTATAACAGACGAAATTGAGGATAGCTATATAAAGCAGATAAAACAATTGACTTTAAACAAAGATTTAGTTGATAATATGAAAGATAAGTTAAAAATTGTTTACACACCTATACATGGAACGGGAATTAAACCAATAAGAAGATTATTACAAGAAATAGGCTATACTAACTTATTTATTGTTAAAGAACAAGAAAACCCAGATCCTAATTTTTCAACGGTAATTTGTCCAAATCCAGAAGAGAAAGAAGTATTTGAAAAAGCAGTAGAAGTAGCTAGTAAAGAAGACGCAGATATTATAATAGGAACAGATCCTGATTGTGATAGAGCAGGAGTAGTAGTAAAAAATAAAGAAGGTAATTATATTGTTCTTACGGGAAATCAAGTTGGGTTATTGTTAACTTATTATATTTTAGATACTTTAAAATTTAAAAATATTTTACCTAAAAATTCTGTTGTAATAAAAACTATAGTAACTACAGAGTGTATTAAAGAAATATGTAAAGATTATGGAGTTGAAGTTATAGATGTGTTAACTGGGTTTAAATATATTGGGGAAAAAATAAAAGAATTTGAAGATACAAAGGATAAGTTTTTTTTATTTGGACTTGAAGAAAGTTATGGATATTTAACAGGTACATTTGTTAGAGATAAAGACGCTGTAATTGCTTCAATGTTGATTTGCGAAATGGCCTGTTTTTATAAAAAAAGAGGATTGAGTTTATATGAGGGGCTATTGGAACTATATTCAAAATATGGATTTTTTCTAGAGGATTTAGAAACAATTACTTTCGACGGTTTGAGTGGCTGTATTAATATAGAGAATATAATCAATAAAATAAGGAATTTTCCTCCAAACAAAATAGATGAATTTAATGTGGTATATATAAAAGATTATAAGTTTAAAAAAATAAAAGATCTATTAACTGGTAAAGAAACTACAATGGAATATAAAATGCCTAGCTCAAATGTAATACAGTTAATATTAGAAGGTGATAATATTATTACTATTAGACCTTCAGGTACAGAACCCAAGATTAAAATTTACTTTATGTTAAAAGACAACACCTGGGAAAAAAATGTAATAAAATTAAATAGATTAAAAGAAGCAATAAGTGAAATAATCAAACCAGAAATGAACATTATATAAGATTTAAGGATGGGAGAATATGAATAGTGAACAGTTTATCTTTTTAAATAATGTAAGACATAATAAAATTTGGGGATTTGAAGATTGGGTAATTAGTGCACATCCTAATGGAGATTGCAAAATAAGGGAAGGAAAATACAAAGATAAAACATTAAGTTGGTTGTGGGAAAATGAAAGACATTTATTTGGTAATATTGAACAAGATAAATTTCCATTACTAGTTAAAGAAATAACAACAAATTTAGATTTAAGTGTTCAAGTACATCCAGATGATGATTATGCAAAAAAACATACTAATGAAAAGTTTGGAAAAACAGAATGTTGGTATATTCTTGATTGTGATAAAAATTCTGAGTTGATTTTAGGGCACAACGCAAAAAGCAAAGATGAGCTAAGAGAAATGATTAAAAAGGGGTATTGGCAGAAATTATTGAAAAAAGTTAAAGTAAAACCAGATGACTTTTACTTTATTCCAGCTGGTACCGTTCATGGCATAGGAAAAAATATATTTATACTGGAGATTCAACAGTCAAGCGATATAACTTATAGATTATATGATTATGAAAGACTAGAAAATGGAAAACCTAGGAAACTACATATTGAAGAAAGCATTGATGTAATAAAAATACCACAGATGGAACAACCTATAAAACAAATAAATAAAAAATTTTTACCTAATGTTAATATACAATATTTAGTAAATGATAAACATTTTTCTGTTGTAAAATTTGATGTTGATGGTACTACTAAAATACCTAACGATAAACCTTTTTTATTAGTTAGTGTAATAAAAGGAAAAGGCACAATAAATGATGAAAGAAAAATTACAAAAGGTGATCATTTTATAGTCCTTAATCAATGTAAAGAGTTTACAGTTAATGGTAAATTGCAACTAGTTATTTCTCATATATAATATGAATTAAACACTACTTAGATGATAATGTAAAACTTACAAAAAAACTAGATGGCAGGTGATCCTGTCATCTAGTTTTTATTATTTTCTTTCTTCTCTTTTATTTACAAAAAATTCATATATTCCTTTGGCAAATTCTGCTACAATAATAATATAGTTTAATAAGGTTTCTGTTTTGTTCTGAACAGATGATGCTGTATTAAAAACCGTTGTACTCAATGCATCGATGGTATCCTCTGTTTTGTAGAGACCATCTTTGATAATTTCAGTAGCTTCATTGACATTATCCATTACTTTAGGTAGGGTTTTTAAAGTTTTATCGATATTGTCCCCATTTTTATCTAAGATGGTATTGATTTTTTTAATCACACCGATTAAATGGGCAAGGGCTATAATCAATAAAATACTAATGGCTACCGCAAAGGAAAAAATGATAAACCAAGCTAAATCAGTTAATGTGATATACATAATATACTCCTTTCAAAGCTTGTCCATATAAATTAAAGTGAAACATTATCTTTATTATCTTGTACTTCTACTTCAACTTCATCTTCTCCTTTGGTTTTCTTTTTCACTTTTTCTACAACTTCTACAGCTTTATCTTTAGCTTCTGCAGCTTTTTCTTTAACTGTTTCTGTGATTTCCTTGGTTTTGTCAGCGATGTCTTTTCTGGTTTCCTTACCGGCTTTAGGGGCAAAAAGTACTCCTAAGGCTGCACCGATAGCAGTGGAGATTCCTGCGGTAACAGCTACTTTTTTAGCAGTTTCCTTTCGTTGTTTTTTTAGCTGCTCTTCCCTCTCCCTTTGTCTTTTTTCTAGAATTTGTTTTAACATAACATCTCCTCCTCTCTTTTATTATTTTAATTATATAATAAATAGTAATGATATGCAATAAATTCTGAGATTATTCTAAAAATTTTAAGTTGGGGTGATAAAATGTTTGGCAATTTAGTTGAATTTTATCTAGAAGGTAATAAAGTAAATTTTATTTATGAAAGAAATAGGGGGATAGTGGAAGTGATTTCCCCTGAGATTATCAATATTTTTGTTCCTTTTAAAAGGGAAGAAAAGCTATCTAAAGCTATAGAGAATCTACCTGAAAATAAGGTGCTTTTTGCAGTGGAAAATCAAGGGGATAAAGTCTTAATTAGAACTGAAAAGCTGTTGGTAGAAGTAAAGGGAGAATTTAAAGTTGATTTTTATAACTCCCAAGGGGAGTTGTTGTGTGCCGATTACTTAGGGGAGAGGGATCCTAAAACCAATAAAACCCAGGATAAAATGAAAATAGAGGTTTTAAAGGAACTAGAAGGAAGTGAATATATCTACGGTTTAGGTGATAAAACAGGACATCTCAATAAAAAGGGGTATCATTATAAAATGTGGAATACCGATGACCCTAGTCCCCATGTGGAGAGTTTTGAAGCTATGTATAAGTCCATACCATTCCTTTTAGTCCTCAAAAATGGTAGTGGATATGGAATTTTTTTCGATAATCCCTTTAAAAGTTATTTCGATTTTGGTAAAGAAAATAGTAAATACTATTATTTTGGAGCAGAAGATGGCAATCTAGACTATTACTTTATCTATGGTCCTTCTATTGCCCAGGTAATAAAGGGATATACCTATCTTACCGGAACTACTCCCCTTCCCCAGTTGTGGACTTTAGGGTATCACCAAAGCAGGTGGAGTTATGCCCCAGAAGGAAGGGTAATGGAAATTGGAGAAAACTTTAGAAAGAGGGATATCCCCTGTGATGTAATCTACTTAGATATTGACTATATGGATGGATTTAGAGTCTTTACTTGGGATAAAGAAAAATTCAAAGAACCTCAAAAAATGATTAGTAAGTTAAAGGAACAGGGTTTTAAAGTAGTTACAATTGTAGACCCGGGTGTTAAAAAGGATAAAGGCTATTTTGTCTATGATGAAGGTTTGGAAAAGGGTTATTTCGTTACAGATAAAGATGGTATTCCCTATGTTAATAAGGTATGGCCAGGGGATAGTGTTTATCCAGATTTTTCTCAAGAAGAGACTAGGAAGTGGTGGGCAGATAAACACAAACTCTTATTAGATTGTGGTGTAGCAGGTATTTGGAATGATATGAATGAGCCAGCCAGTTTTGATGGACCCCTTCCCGATGATGTTCAATTTAAAAATGATGGTTACCCAACAGATCATCGGGAAATCCACAATCTTTATGGCCATTTGATGTCTAAAGGGACATATGAAGGAATAAAAAAATTTACCAATAAACGTCCCTTTGTTATAACCCGGGCCTGTTTTTCAGGGACACAAAAATATTCAACGGTTTGGACGGGAGATAATCAAAGTTTTTGGGAACATCTGCGGATGTCTATTCCTATGTTATTGAATTTAGGGTTAAGTGGATTTTCCTTTTGTGGTACCGATGTAGGTGGTTTTGGTTTTGATTGTACCGGTGAATTGTTATCCCGTTGGGTACAGGTAGGGTGTTTTACACCCCTCTTTAGAAATCATTCAGCAATGGATACCAGGGATCAAGAGCCTTGGGCCTTTGATAAAAAAACAGAAGGGATCAATAGAAAATACATTAAATTGAGGTATCAGTTGATTCCCTACCTTTATGATTTAATGTACCATGGAGAAAAAACAGGGTTACCAGTGATGAGGCCTTTAGTTCTCCATTATCAACAGGATAGGGAGACTTATGAAATCAATGATCAATTTTTATGGGGAGAAAATATCTTAGTAGCCCCTATATTGCAGCAAGGGCAAAGGGCTAGGGCTGTTTATTTACCTAAAGGCAAATGGATAGACTATTGGACAGGGGAAGAATTCCAAGGGGAAAGCTATGTAATTAAAGAAGCCCCTTTAGAAATTTGCCCGATATATATAAAGGAAGGGAGCATTATCCCTAAATTTCCAGTACAAAATTACGTAGGTGAAAGGAAGATAGATAACCTTATATTAGATATCTATCCAGGAAATGGCCAGAATCTCCACTATCAAGATGATGGGGAAACCTTTAATTACCGACAGGGAGAATACAACTTATATAGGTTTACAATGGATGAAGGAAAAGCTTTAGAAATTATGGTGGATATGATTCATCAGGGATATCAAGGTAAATATGGGAGTTTCACCTTTAATATCAACAATGTAGAGGCAAAAGAGGTAATAATCAACGGAAAACCTGTAAACTTTCAATTAAAAGAAGGGAAAGTAAATTTTACCGCCAGTGGAGAAAGGTTAGAGATAAAAATAATCAGGTAATGGGTGGTGTCTATGACTAGAGGGAAAATTAAAAAGGGAATTAAAGGGATAGGATTATTCTTAGCCCTTTACTTCCTTTACTTTTTGGTATTTGGAGTAGTTATCTTTAACTTTATTTCACCTAAAGAAATAGATTACAACTATAGTATAGATCGATTTTTTGCTGAAAAACCGGGGCAGGACTTAGCACTGTTACTAGAAGATGGGTATCAGTCGGGGGCGAGGAAATTAAGTTTAATCCATAATGCCCAATCTACAATTGACTTTTCCACTTATACTTTTTTAGGTGGTGATTATACCCAAATCTTTATAGCTTCCCTATTTCAAGCGGCAGATAGGGGAGTTAAGGTAAGGATAATAGCCGATGGACTATTTTACAATGTCCTCAATCACTCTAGGGCCATTAGTTATGGTTTTATGGCCCATCCTAATATAGAGTTTAAAGTATATGAACCCTTTAATTTTTTAAAACCATGGGTGGTAAACAATCGACTACATGATAAAATTTTAATTATAGATGATAAATATGCAGTTATAGGTGGTCGAAATATTGGGGATAAGTATGTGGACTTGGGACCACCGGAAAAGTTTGCTTTAGACCGGGAGGTTTTGTTGATAAATACCGATAAGAGAAATGTTGAAAATAGTGTTATCCAGCAATTTAATCAATATTTCAACTTACTGTGGGAAAGTGAATTTGCCAAAAATCCCCGGAGGTCATTGACCGCCAGGAGGGAGAATAAAGGTAGGGAAAAAATGACTGAACTAATTAATTTTGCCCAAGGGAAAAGAGAAGTATATCCTGAATTTTTTGCTAAAGATCTTTCTTGGCTAGAAGAAGGAATACCTACCAATAGGGTAACTTTAATCCACAACCCCTTAACTAGATTTAATAAACAACCCCAGGTTTGGGATCAATTAACCCAGTTAATGGAATGGGGGGAAGAAAGAATCTTTGCCCAAAGTCCATATGTAATTCCTACAAGAAAAATGAGAAATTATTTAAATCTAGAAGGGGTAAATGCCGAGATTACAATTTTGACTAACTCCCTAGCTTCTACCCCTAACTTACCGGCCTTTTCCGGTTATACCGGGTATAGGAAGAAAATAGTGGATAACGTTCAAGAAGTGTACGAATACCACGGAATTGGTTCAATCCATGGCAAAACTTATGTTTTTGATAACCGGATCAGTGTAATAGGTTCATTTAATTTAGATCCCCGGAGCACCTTTTTAAGTACTGAAACTATGGTGGTTATTGACAGTGAAGAATTTACAAATTATCTAATGGAAGAGTTGGAAAAGCTAGTAGAACAGAGTTTACTTGTAAATTCAGATTACGGATATTACTATCCCGAAAAGGCCAGGGAAGTACCGGCTAGTAAAAGGATTAAAATAAATATCTTGAGAATTTTGACATATCCCTTTAGACATATGTTGTAAAATAAAAAGGGCACTCACTGGGAGTGCTCTTCAGTTTTAGACAAAGTCATTTTTTAAAGGCTGTGGTAATTAAACATTCTAACAAAGTCTCCGTCGAGATTTAAGGCTTCTATCTAAAAGGAAGAAGGGTACCGCTCTAATTCGCCATCCATGGCTCAATAGAGCTTTCGGAACGTCCTGTTCCTCACCCCTTCTTCCTTTTATCTAATCAGCTCTTAAATCTATCTCCTCAACTTAATCGTATCTTTGTTTAATTACCACAGCTGATGATCACTTTGTCTATAGTTTGTCTTCAGTCTGAAGAGCACTCACTGGGAGTGCTCTTCTTTGTTGGTCCAAAACCACACTGAAATAAAACCTATTAAAAATAGGGTAAACCCTAATAAGTTCAAGGAAGATGGTAACAGGATTCTAGTAGAGCCGATAATCAAACCTGCAAAAAAATAAGAAAGTTGGGGTTTATAATTTTGAAATAACTGTTCTAATAGTTTCAAAAGGAGTACAATACCTAATAAACTACCTAGTCCGTAGAATAAAAGGTTAACTATGTTGAATTCTTTGATATAGAATAAGATATTGTCGTAAATGCCAAGCATAATTAATATCGAGCTACCCGGTACTCCTGGGATAATCATAGCTGCAGTAGATAAAGCTCCACCTAACATCAATAACCACCATTTAGTGCTTTCACCGTCTATTACTTGACCTAGTGGTTCACCAGCAGTGGTAACACCTATGACGATACCGGTTATTAAAAAGACAAAAAGGTTTTTATTTAACTTAGGGGTATCCTTTAAAACAGCTCTAATTGAAGCTAGTAAACAGCCTAATAAAAAAAGGGCAGTAAAATCTCGATAATTTTTAAAGAAAATAGCAAAGGTATAGCCCCCTATATATATACCTAGACCTAAACCTAAAATTAAAGGAATATAAGGCTTTATTTTTAATTTAACTAAGTCCTTAACTAAATTTTCGTATATACCGAAAATAAGTAGTACTGTTCCACCACTCATCCCCGGCAAAACTATCAATAGTCCTAAAATCAATCCTTGGATAAATAGTTTCATGATTTCCTCCAAAAGTATTATTTTACAACAAAATTATAACATACTATTTTAGAGAAAGTAATGAATAAAATATAAATAAATTGTAAAAGTCATAACCCAAAAAGGCTATGACTTTTATCTATTTAAAGTTCTATTTGTTTTAAATATGTCGTTTCTTCACAGTAATTGCAGTGATAACCATTTTTAGCATCATTTAAAGTGAATTCTGGTAAAATAAATTCATCTTTAAAACTTATACACCGGGGATTTTTACATTTGATTATTCCCTTTACTTTTAAGGGAAGGAAAGCTTTGACTTTTTTTATCACCTGTTGCTCTTTAATGTAGTTAATAGTTATGTTACTGTCTAGAAGGCCGAGGAACTCTACCGATATATCAAAAATATTTTCTATTTTAATGACATCCTTTAAATTGTGTTTGTCGCTAGGTATATTTCTCATTAAAATAATAGGATGATTTAGTGAATCTAGTTTCAGTTTTTCATATATTTTGATTCCTTTTCCTGGAGTAATATGGTCGATGACAATACCATTTTGGATTTTAAGCATTTTCTTTCCCTCCTTTAAGAAGGCTGTAAATTAAAGCCATCCGGATATAAACCCCTAAATGGGCTTGCTCAAAATAAGCTGCCCTTGGATCACTATCTACATCAGGGTGGATTTCATTAACCCTTGGTAGTGGATGGAGAACCAACAAGCTATCTTTAGCATTTTTTAACATATATCTCTTTAGAATAAAGCAGTCCTTTAGTTTTAAATAATCCTCTTCATTGAAAAACCTTTCCCTTTGAATCCTCGTCATATAAAGTATATCTAATTTTTCTAGATCTTCTAATTTGTGTTTAATAACGATATTTGCACCAGATTTTAATAGCTGTTCCTTTAGATATTTAGGGATTTCCAACTCCGGTGGGGAAATTAACGTAAAGGTATTATCAGGATATCTACTTAAAGCTAATAGTAAAGAGTGGACAGTTCTACCATATTTCAAGTCTCCACAGAGGGCGATGTTGAGATTAGTCAATCTTCCAAGCTTTGTTTGAATTGTGAATAAATCTGTCAAGGTTTGGGTAGGGTGTTGATGGCCACCATCGCCACCGTTAATCACCGGCACTTTAGAACATTCTGATGCTAATTTAGCTGCCCCTTCCTTTGGATGCCTAATAACCATTAGGTCACAATACCCTTCCATAGTTTTAATAGTATCTTGTAGACTTTCCCCTTTAGTAGTAGAGCTCTGATTAGAGTCAGAAAAACCCAGTACCGTACCACCTAAGCGGAGCATAGCAGACTCAAAGCTTAAGCGGGTACGGGTACTGGGTTCAAAAAACAATGTAGCTAAAATTTTACCTTGGCAACTTGCAGAGTATTTAGCTGGATTATTTCTCATATCTTCAGCTAAAGAGAATAGATAATCCAACTCCTCCAATGATAGATCTAAAGAGTGACATAAATGTTTTACCTTTAATTCCATAAAAAATAACCTCCTTTTTAGCCTCACAGGACTTAATTTAAAGGATTAACCTTGTAAGTAGCATAGCAAATTATTTTTTTAAAGTCAACCCTTGACAAATGTTTTTTTTAAAAGTAAAGTATAAGAAACAGAACCTTTAAATCAGTCCGGGAGACTGATAAGGATGAAAGCTTTGTGAATATGTAGAAAATCTAAGTAAACCTTAGATTAACTTTGTCATGTAAGTAAAGGTCTCCCGAGGGAGACCTTATTTTTTTGGAGGTGTGGGTCTAATGGAAGGAAAAGGTTTGTTGTTGACAGGTGGTAAAGTATACAAAGGGGGGAGATTTGAGGAATTAGATTTACTTATCCAAGGGGGAGTAATAAAGAAATTAGCTAAAGGAATCCCACCAATGCCCCACTATGAGATAGTAGACGTTACCGGAAAAATAATCTGTCCTGGGTTTGTAGATATTCACTGCCACTTAAGGACACCGGGACAAGAATACAAAGAAGATATAAAGACCGGGACAATGGCTGCAGTCAGGGGAGGATTTACCAGGGTATTTACAATGGCAAATACAGAACCGGTGATCGATGAACTAGAGATAGTGGAAAGCCTTTTAGAAAGGATTAAAAAGGAAGGCCACTGTCATGTTGAAGTAATCGCTGCAGTAACTAAAGGGTTAAAGGGCAGGGAACTGGTGGACTTTGAGAAATTAGCACCAAAAGTTGTGGCATTTTCCGATGATGGTAAAGGAATACAGCAGGGGGAGATTATGGCACAAGGGTTAAAGAAATGTAAAGAGTTAGGTAAAATCATCATCAGTCATTGTGAATTTGAAGGAGACCTTCCAGAAAGTGAAAAGGAATGGAGGATGGTTGAAAGGGATGTCAATTTAGCAAAGTTTTGGGATGCTAAAATCCATATTGCCCATGTCAGTACCAGAGAAAGTGTGAAAATAATTGAAAAGGCTAAGGAAAAGGGAATCAAAATAACGGCAGAAGCTTGTCCCCATCACTTTTTACTAACTGAAGATGAAATTTTAAACTCGGGAACTAATGGTAAAGTAAATCCACCATTAAAAGGGGAAAAGGATCGGAAAAAGGTTTTAGAAGGTGTTAAAAGGGGAATTATCGATTGCTTAGCAACTGACCATGCACCCCACAGTGAAAAGGAAAAAAATCTACCCTTTAAATATGCGGCAATGGGAATGGTAGGCCTTGAAACGGCTGTCCCTTTAACCTTAAACTTAGTAAACACCGGTGTCCTAAAACTAGAAAGGGTTATCGAAGCCTTTGGAGAAAAGCCCTACGAAATTTTTAATATACCGGGAGGGAAGATAGAAGAAGGTATAGAGGGAAATTTGACAGTACTAGATATGGAAAAGGAATTCTCAATAGACAAAGAAGTTTTTTATTCCAAGGGAAGAAATACCCCCTTTAATGGCTGGAAAGGTAAGGGAGATGTTTTTCTGACGGTAGTAGCTGGAGAGATAAAATACAGAGGAGCTGAGTAAAATGTTTGTTCAAAAATTATTACAGGAAATTAAAAGTAAAGGAAATTCTTGTGTTGTAGGTTTAGATCCCACCTTGGAGATGATGCCAGATAAACTGAAAAGGAAATATTTGCTAAAAGGAAGTATGGAAGAAATAGCCCAAATGTTTTGGGAATTTAACAAAACTATAATTGATTATACATCAGAGTTAACTCCATGTATCAAAGTTCAAATTGCCTTTTATGAACGGTATGGACTGCCGGGGCTAGAGGTATTTTACAAAACACTGGATTATGGTAAGAAAAAGGGGTTAATGACCATCGCTGATGTAAAAAGGGGGGATATCGGTTCTACTGCAAAGGCCTATGCCCAGGGATTTTTGACAAATTCCAGTATCGATAGTATTACAGTAAACCCCTATTTCGGCAGTGATGGCCTATTGCCCTTTGTAGAAGAAACAAAAGGCGGAGAAAAGGGGCTGTTTATCTTAGTCAAAACATCTAATCCTTCTTCAAAGGAATTGCAAGATTTAAAAACAGAAGATGGCCAATTTATCTACGAAAAAGTAGCGGACTTAGTTAGCAGTTTTGCAGGGGATTACACTGAGTTTTCCCACATAGGCTCGGTGGTGGGAGGAACCCACAGAGAACACCTAAAAAGGTTGAGGGAAAAACTAAAGGGATTTATCTTGGTACCGGGATATGGAGCCCAAGGGGGAAAAGGGGAAGATATCAAATATGCCTTCAATTCCCAAGGATACGGAGCTTTAGTTTGTTCCTCTAGGGGGATAACAGAACATTATAAAAAGATAGGTGAAGAAAATTATGGTTTAGCAGCAAAAATCTCTTTAGAAATGATGATTGAAGACATCAACAGAGAAATAGAGAAAGGGGTAAAATAGTGAACTTTAAAGGAAAAGTAATTAGTAATGTGATGTTAACTTCCGATGTTTTCCAGTTGATAATCAAGGTTAATGGCAAAATGGATTATCAAATAGGTCAATTTGTTAACTTTTATCTTCCCCATAAGACTTTACCCCGCCCCATCTCTATAGCCGGGGGAGATGGAGAATATCTAAGATTTCTCATAAAAATAGTTGGTGAAGGAACAAAGTATTTAGGGAGATTAAGGCAGGGGGAAGAAATAAATTTACTAGGTCCTTTAGGAAGGGGATTTACACTGGAAAATACCGAGGATAAAAAGGTGGCGATAGTAGGTGGTGGAATTGGAATTGCCCCCCTTCTACCACTAGCCCGAATAAAATTTAAAGAAGCCAAATACTACTTTGGTTTTAACCAATCACAATTTGCCATAGATGATATAGGGAAAAAATACCCCTTGACAATAACCTTGGATAAAAATGGAGAAAACATAGTTGAAGCCTTTGCAAAAGACTTAGAAAGGGAAAGATTCGATTTTGTCTATTTTTGTGGTCCGGAAATAATGCTGGCAAAAATCCAAGATTTATTGGTGAATAAAGGGATTAAAGGGGAACTTTCTACAGAGGCGAAAATGGCCTGTGGTGTAGGGGGTTGCCTAGTCTGTACCTGTGCTACAGTAGATGGACACAAAAGGGTATGTAAAGATGGGCCAGTATTCAGTGTAGGGGAGGTAGTCTTTAATGGTTGATTTAAGTGTAGAGATTTTCGGCCTTAAACTTAAAAATCCCGTTACCGTAGCTTCTGGAACATATGGTTTTGGTGAAGTATATGAAAAACTTTATTCTCCTGAAGAGCTAGGGGCTATAACAACTAAAGGTCTAACCTTAGAAAAACGGGAAGGGAATAAAGGGGTAAGGTGTGTAGAGACCGCTAGTGGGATGTTGAACAGTGTAGGTTTACAAAACCCTGGGATAGATTTTTTCATTAAAGAACATTTGCCTAAGCTTAAAAAAAGGGGAATAACCGTATTTGTCAACATTGCGGGAAAAACTTTAGAAGAGTTTAAAGAATTGGCTATCAAGCTGGATAAAACAGAAGTCGATTTACTTGAGTTAAACCTATCTTGTCCCAATGTTAAAGAAGGGGGAGTAGCCTTTGGAATATCCCCTAAAAAAGTTGGGGAAATAACTAGAGAAGTAAAAAAGTTAACGAAAAAACCGGTAGTAGTTAAACTAAGTCCAAATGTCACAAATATTGTAGAAATTGCCAAAGAAGGGGAATACAATGGAGCCGATGGCTTAACCCTTATCAATACATTGCAGGGTATGGCAATCGATATTAACAGTAAAAGGCCAATCTTAGGCAATGTCTATGGAGGGTTATCTGGCCCGGCAATAAAGCCCGTTGCCCTTAGAATGGTCTATGATGTCTTTAAAAATGTAAAGATCCCCATCATCGGTATGGGTGGGATAGTAACATATAGTGATGCTGTAGAATTTATCTTAGCAGGGGCAACTATGGTAGGTATAGGAACAGGTAATTTTATCGATCCTTTAGCACCGGTTAAGATAATTGATGGGTTACAAAAATATATGGAAGAACATTCTTTTAATAAAATAGAAGAGATGGTGGGGTTAGCCCACAAAGAAAGGGGATAAAAATGGGAAATAGAGTAGAAGAAATTTTAAAAAGTTGTGGAGTTCTTTTAAAGGGGCATTTTTTACTAACTTCTGGGAAACATAGTGGAGAATACCTCCAATGTGCTAAAGTATTTCAATACCCCCACTATACCCAAGAATTAGCAGGTATGATCGCTAAAAACTATGAAAAAAACCGGATCCATGGAGTTATTGGCCCTGCAATAGGTGGAATAATTTTGGCCTATGCTGTAGCTAATGAGTTGGGAGTTCAAAATTTATTTGCCGAGCGGGAAAATGGTGTTATGACCCTTAGAAGGGGATTTAATATCGAAAAAGGACAGAGGTTTTTAGTGGTGGAAGATGTAATAACTACAGGGGGCTCGGTGAAAGAAGTAATAGATCTGGTAAAAAGTTATGGTGGTGAAGTGGTCGGGGTAGCCTCTTTGGTGGATAGAAGTACAGAAGGAAGAAAGTTTACTGAACCACTTTTTAGTTTATATAGAAAGGAAATAGTTACTTATTCTCCAGAAAATTGTCCTTTATGTAAAGAGGGAATACCTGTAACAAAACCGGGTAGTAGAACTTTTAAAAATTAAAAAAATTACCAGTTTAATTTAAAAAACAACACTCCATAATAATAATGATTAAATTATTAAATAAAATATAAAAAGGAGTTGTTGAAATGACAGTAGCCAACAAATTAGCCCAAACTTTATCTAGCTGTGAAACAATAGCTGCCAACCTAAAAGCCTTTGCACTAGATACCCAAGACCAACAGGCTAAACAGATGTATCAACAATGTAGTCAAAATATTGAACAGATAGTTCAACAATTGAGGCAAAGGTTAGATTATGCTATGGAAGAAGAAGGTCAGTATCAACAAGAGGTAGGGGGATTGTACCCACAACAAAATACTACTAACCAACAAAATACAGATAATCAATAATTAACGGAAGAAAAAGGGATTCAATGAAGACTATCATTGGATCCCTTAGTTTTATTAGTTTTCCTTTTCTTGTTTTTATCTTTAATTTTTACAGTTAAGTATAGGAGTAATGGTATTATTGTAAATATGGGAAAGAATAGATAAAAAAGGGGAACAACACTTTTTAATATTATATCAAACCTGGGAATTAAAAAGGGCATACTAACACCTATCAAAACAGCCATAGGAACAGCAAAATCCTTTATCTCTCCAGTATTAAAATAGTCGCAAATTATTTGACAAAGGACAAAATAGGTGATGGTAAACTTTAAATAGGTAGTTCCATAAAAGATGGCAATATATAGGGCATCAACCCGTTCAAGTACTTCCCCAATTTGAATTAGCCGAACAGCACTGTAAGGGGGGTATGTTATATTTTCCATTATATAAGGATCAAAGGCAGTAACTGAAACAATGGTGCGGATGGATAGTAATAAAGTGCTCAATATAATAGCTATAAAAACATATTTAAGATATTTTTTACTGTTATTATCAGTAATAGTGTACTTGTAAAAGAAAATAATAGGCAATAGTTGGGCAAAGGGAAAATTCATGTTTGGTATTGCTCCTTCCAATACAGGGCCAATACCCTTAGCCATAATAGGAAGGAGTTTTGATAACTCTAAATTAGGGATAATTAACATGTGTAAAAAACAGTAAACTACAATAAGGATAGGAATTAAAAATTCGCAGAATCTAGCTAAAGTTTCAACACCTAGTTTCAAAGAATATATTGCCGGTGTTAAAAAAAAGATTATAAATACATATGGAGGTGTTTCCGGCATAACTATTTTGCCGAAATAATAAATATCTGAAAGGATCAAGTTGGCTAGCAAATAAAAAAATAGAAAGTAATATAAAATAACAAAGGTTCCTAAAAACTTTCCCCAGAATTTAATTATTGTTTTAGTAAAACACTTTTCTGGAGAAATACTTAAAGGTAAGTAATTACAGAAAATCACTATATAACCAAAAAGGGAAGCCAAGAGGAAAGATATCCAGACATCATTATTAGCCTCTTTGCTCCCAGGTAAATACATGATAACGGCTCCCCCCGATTGAGCTAAAGTTAATAAAAAGATTTGAAATAAGGATATTTTAGTTTTATCAATACCATTTTTTGACATGATTCCACCCCCTTGTTATATTTTGTGATATATACAGAAAAAAATGCACAAAATAAAATATCAGCTACTAAGGGTGGTGTAAATGAAGTTTATACTGAGGATGTTAAATGATTTACTTAATAGAGGGAAAGGAACTAGGGGGAGTGAATTAAATTGGGAAGCTAATGATATTAAAGAAAAAGTAGGAAAGGATTTAAAAGGGAACATAGAAAAAATTAAAAAATACTTAGGTAAAAGTGATGATTTTAAAATTAAAGACTTTTATATAGGAACCTGTCCACCATTAAAGGGTGCCTTAATCTATTTATCTTCCATGGTGGATAATAAAAGCTTAGAGCATTCAATAATAAAACCATTACAACAAATAGAGAATCCTTTACTTTTAGAAGGGAAAGTTTCCTTTGATAATTTAATTTTAAGCACTATACCTAATGGAGATTGTAAAGAATTACAGGACTACCAATCTATTATTAAAGAGATTTTAAAAGGAAAAGGGTTATTACTAATAGAAGGTTTTTCTAAAGGCCTTGTGGTAGAAGTTGGGAAAAGCTCCGATAAAACCCATACAGAACCTAAAACTGAAAAGGTTGTCAAAGGACCTCAAGAAGGATTTGTCGAGGATATTGAAGTTAATACTTGGATGATTAGGAAAAGGATAAAATCCCCACACCTTATAATGAAATCAAAGGAAATAGGTCGGCAAACGTCAACGGAAGTTAGAGTAATGTACATGGATAATATAGCTGATTTAACAATAGTAGAGGAGTTGTTTTCCCGATTAGAAAAAATAGATATCGATGGGCCTTTAGGTTCAGCAGCTATTGAAGAGTTTATTAATGATTCTCCCCGGAATATTTTTAACACAACCTTTTATACAGAACGATGTGACCGATTAGTAGCTATGTTGTTAGAAGGTAGGATAGGGATATTAGTTGACGGAACTCCCTTTGCCGTAGTAATACCTGCGGTAATTTCAGATTTTTTTATTACTACCGAAGACTACTATCTTAACTATTATTTTGCTACCTTTAATAGGTTAATTGGATATATAGGTGCTTTTATTGTATTGTTTTTACCTTCTATCTATATTGCATTTACTTCTTACCATCAAGAAATGATACCTACCCGTCTAGCTTTGACTATTGCCGGAACCCGGGCTGGTGTACCTTACCCGGCATTTATGGAAGCCTTCTTAATGGAGTTGGCTTTTGAGGGGCTTCGCCAGGCGGGAACCCGATTACCTACATATGTTGGTCAAGCTGTGAGTATAGTTGGAGCCTTAATTATTGGTACTGCCGCTGTAGATGCCGGCCTCGTTTCTCCTGCAGTGGTTATCGTTGTAGCTACTACAGCAATCTTTTCATTCACAATCCCTTATACTAATTTTTCTTTAGGTATTCGCCTATGGAGATTTTTTAACATGATCTTGGCAACGGTTTTAGGGATTTTTGGGGTAATGACAGGTTTTTTACTACTATTTTTAAACCTATTGTCTTTACGTTCCTTTGGTGTTAATTTTATGGTCCCCTTTGCCCCTTTAAGTATAAGGGATTTGAAGGATTGGTTTTTCCGCTTTCCCAGTTGGGCAATTACCACTAGGTCTAACCAGATAGTTAGGGAAAACTTCACTAAAGGGGGAGAAGAACTAAGACCTCAACCTAGCAATAAAAGGGGTGAAAAAATCAAATGAAAAATTTATTGAAAATCATCCTCCTAATATCTTTATGTATTATAAATACCAGTTGTTGGAGTAAAAAAGAAATCGAAACATTGGGATTTGTAATGGGACTTGGTATATCTAAGACCGACACCGGCCTATATACTGCTGTAGTTCAAGTTGCTAATCCCGCTGCCGTAGTAGCTGAAAATCCTGACCCTAGGGATGTTTATACTATTATGAAAGCAGAAGGGTTATCGGTGTTTGATGCTTTGCGGAATCTCTCTATGATAGCTGGAAGACGCCTTTACTTTCCCCACTTAAAGGTGATCATCATAGATGAAAAAATTGCTAAGGAAGGGATTTCCGAAGTTTTGGGATTTTTAAAGCAAGATGAGGAAATAAGGTTAGAAAGTGAGGTATTGATAAGTAAACTACCGCCAGAGGAAATCTTAGATACTCCAAACACTTTAGGGGTAATTCCTGCCCAGGTATTAGATACAATTGCTGAAAACTTTGGAGCTAATAATAAAATCTATGTAGCTGATTTAAGGGAGACATTGGAAAATGCCACCAACCCATATACAAATTATGTAACAGGAGTTGTGGAAAAGATTCCGTCCCCTACTCCCTTGGAAAGGGAGATGTTGAAAATATCAAAGATCGCCATATTCAATAATGACAAACTAGTTGGCTATTTAGATTATGAAGAAGGGCAAGCATATAACATTATTACAAATAACTTTGATAATGGTTTAATCGTCTTTGAAGATACTAAAGGGGATAAATATACAATAGAAATGTTAGGAGTTAAGACTAAAATTACTCCTAGTTATAAAAATGATAAAGTTGTTTTTCAGTTAGATGTTAAAGGAAAGGGGAATATCGCAGGGCGGATTTCAAATGAAAAAGAAGAGATTGATATTGATGAACTTAAAAAAGTTTTGGATCAGGTAATTAAAGATAAAATTAATAGGGCAATTTTTAAAGCTCAAAGGGAGTATGGTCGAGATTATTACAATTTAAGTAAAAATTTTTACAGAAAATATCCCCAAAAATACTTTCAATTAAGGGATAAATGGGATGAACACTTTTCAGAAGGGGAAATAAATGTCGATGTAGATATTACTATCATTCACCCAGCATTAGGAACTTATAGGGGGACTATAAAGTGAATTTTGTTTTAATACTCTTAGTATTTATTGTCCTTTTGATCGATTTTTTGTCTTTTCATAAACATCAGAGGAAAACCCTTTATGTTTATGGTGGATTAGTATTTTTGATATTAGCCATTTCCCTCTTTGATAAATTTGAAGTTTTTTCAATGAGCCCATTAGAAACTTTATTGATAAAAATGGAGCCTGTTGTAGAGTTTATTTCCCGGCTTATCCAGAAATTATAAAAATTTTTCGGTGGAAAAAGGAATATCGAGGAGTATGCCGAATAAAAGATAACAAGATGATTGTTTTGGAGGAGGTTTTATTGATGGGTGTTAAAATTATAACTGATAGTGCCTGTGATTTAACAAGGGATTTTTTGGCTAGTTTAGATGTCGATGTCGTTCCTATTTTGGTTTATTTAGATGGGGAAGAGTATCTAGATGGTTTAACATTAAAACCTGAAGATATGTTAAGACAGATGAGGGAAGGGAAGGTATTTAAAACTTCTCAAATTCCTCCAAATATTTTTAAAGAAAAGTTTTTAGAACTAGCCCAATTAGGAAAACCTTGTATCTATATTGCCTTTTCTTCAGGTTTATCAGGTACATATAATTCCGCCTTAATTGCAAGGGAAGAAGTTTTAGAGGAATATCCCGACTTTCAGCTAGAAATAATTGATACTAAATGTGCGTCAGTAGGTTTTGGTTTAGTTGTTTATAAAGCTGCCCTTATGGCAAAGGAAGGTAAAAGTTATGAAGAAATAATCAAAAGTATTAAGTTCAATGCTCAGCATATGGAACACATTTTTACCGTCGATGATTTAGAATACCTCTATCGGGGGGGAAGGGTTAGTAAAACCGCTGCCTTTGTAGGTGGAGTTTTAAATGTTAAACCAATTCTCCATGTAAAAGATGGAAAACTGATTCCAATTGATAAAGTTAGAGGTAGACAGAAGGCTATGAAGCGGATGATTGAAATCGTTAAAGAGCGGGGAGTAGATTTGCAAAATCAATTAATTGGCATAAACCATGGTGATGATCTAGAAGGAGCTAACAAGTTAAAGGCGATGTTAGAGGTAGAATTTGGCTGTAAAGATTTCCTTGTAAGCTGTATCGGTTGTGCCGTAGGAGCCCACTCTGGCCCTGGAACTTTATCGGTATTTTTCTTAAATAAATTGGAAGAAAATTAGAAGGCTTTTCCTCTATAATATATTGTTAATAAAGCTTTTGTGGGAGACTTATTGTTGAAAAACAATAGGTCTTTTTTTTGTAGGCTAGTCCATTCCTTCTTCATTATTACTAGGTTTCTTACTCGTGGACATTCGATTATAGGAACTTAATCAAGTGTTCTACTAATTACCTATTTCCTTAATTCTTTGTTTTAATATCTCTCTGTTGATTTTTATTTTGTTATCATTATGCTCAATATACTTACCATCCTCGAGTAAATATGCCCCTTGTGTTGGGTTTATTAAGCTAGCTGGTGAGTCCTCGTAGGTAACTAGAAAAAGTAAATATGTTAAATCTTTTTTTAGATTAACCCTTTCGTCAGTAGTTACTACTAAGTCTTTAGTTTCCCCACCTACTTGTTTAATTTTAATAACTTCTTTACTATTGAATTTTCCTTTAAAATTAGTAATAATCTCCACATCATAAACCGTATACAATACCCCTTCTTGTTCACTTCCAACAACAGTCATTGAAAGTATTTTCCCTTCGACTATGGTGTCGGCACTAAGGATCATAGAGTCTAAATCGTCATAAAGTGGATAAATTATGTGTACTTTAACAACTGATTTGCAACCTGTGATAGTTAAAATTAGTAGGGCTATTACTACTATAGATATAATTTCTTTTTTAAGCTTTAACATAACAAATTCCTCCTTTAATCTAATCATATTTAACTTTTAACGTTTGTAAAGTCAAATAAGAATTAAGACTAAGAGTAAAATCTTGTTTAAACATCTTTTTGTTAACATTGTTTTTCCCTGACTTATGTTTATTTACCTATAATTTTAACTATTATTCTAAAAATTTTCAATTAACACAAGATGGAGGGCTTTATATTATGATATCTCCCTTGGTTGGTATGGTTAGGTTTTTTATATTAAAACAATAAATATAACAGTAGAAATAAAAAATATAAACACAGTATAACAGTTTTTAAAACCTTGAAAATACTTATAAAAAGTTTTGTAACAGGGTATTGAAAAAATATAATACAGATTGTATAATGAAAATGTGATAATAATTCTTAGTTAAATTTTAATATAGGAGTTGATATATATGATGAAAAACTATCTTGATAAGGCATGGAAAGGTTTTAATAGTGGACAATGGATGGAGAGAGTGGATGTTAGGGATTTCATCCAAAAAAACTACACTCCCTATGAAGGAGATGATAGTTTTTTAGCTAATGCCAGTGAGAAGACCATTAAAGTTTGGGAAAAGGCTAAAGAACTTTTAAGAGAAGAGCTTAAAAAGGGAATTCTAGCTTTAGATACACAGACTATTTCCGGTATCTCGGCATATAAACCTGGATATTTAGATAAAGAAAATGAAGTAATAGTAGGTTTTCAAACAGATGAGCCTCTAAAAAGGATCGTCAACCCTTTTGGAGGGATAAGGATGGCAGTAGATGCTGCGGAAAGTTATGGGTACAATATTGACGACAAGATTGTAGAGATTTTTACTAAATATAGAAAAACCCACAACCAAGGGGTATTCGATGCTTACACAAAGGAAATGAAATTAGCGAGAAAAGCAGGGGTAATAACTGGTCTTCCCGATGCCTACGGAAGAGGGCGAATTATTGGTGATTACCGGAGAGTTGCCCTTTATGGAACTGCTTTTCTCATTGAAGACAAAAAAAGGGAACTAGATGAAATTACTGGAACTATGACAGAAGAAATTATAAGGCTTAGGGAAGAGTTGACAGAACAAATCAAAGCTTTAAAAGAAATGGAAGAAATGGCCCTTTCCTATGGATATGATATTTCTCAACCTGCTCAAAATGCCAAAGAAGCAGTCCAGTGGGTGTATTTTGCCTATTTAGCAGCTATAAAGCAGCAAAATGGGGCTGCTATGTCATTAGGTAGAGTGAGTACTTTCTTAGATATTTATATTCAAAGGGATTTAAATTCTGGAGTAATAACTGAAGGGGAAGCTCAAGAGCTAATTGACCAATTTGTAATTAAATTAAGGTTAGCAAGGCATTTGAGAACCCCAGAATACAATGAACTCTTTGCCGGTGATCCTACATGGATAACTGAAGCCATTGGAGGGATGGGGGAAGATGGAAGAACATTAGTTACTAAAAACAGTTTTAGATTTTTGCATACTCTAGTAAATCTAGGACCGGCCCCTGAACCTAACATGACAGTCCTTTGGTCTACAAAACTCCCTCAAAACTTTAAGGAGTATTGCGCAAAACTTTCTATCCTCACCGACTCTATCCAATATGAGAATGATGATATTATGAGGCCGTTATACGGTGATGATTACGGTATTGCTTGCTGTGTTTCTGCAATGAAAATAGGTAAACAAATGCAATTCTTTGGAGCTAGGGCAAATTTAGCTAAAGCCCTTTTATATGCCATAAATGGTGGGGTTGATGAAAAACTTAATTTACCTGTAGCTCCTGAAATGGAGTTACCCCAAGGAGAATATCTAGATTACAACGAAGTTCTTCAAAAATTTGAAAAGGTAATGGAGTGGCTGGCAAAACTTTACGTAAATACAATGAATGTTATCCACTATATGCATGATAAATATGCCTATGAATCTTCCATGCTTGCCCTCCACGACAGGGATGTAGAGCGGTTAATGGCCTTTGGAATCGCTGGTCTTTCTGTAGTAGTGGATTCATTAAGTGCAATAAAATACGCTAAAGTTAAACCTATCAGGGAAAATAATATAGCAGTGGATTTTATAATCGAAGGGGATTATCCTAAGTTTGGAAATGATGATGATAGGGTAGACGAAATCGCCACTTATGTAGTGGAAAAATTCAGCAAAGAATTGAAAAAACATGCCACTTACAGGAATGCTATCCATACCCTATCGGTCTTAACAATTACTTCTAACGTAGTTTATGGTAAAAAAACAGGGGCTACCCCTGATGGAAGGAAAGCTGGAGAAGCCTTTGCTCCAGGGGCAAACCCTATGCATGGTAGGGATATAAGTGGTGCCTTAGCTTCATTAAATTCAGTAGCTAAAATCCCTTACAAACATTGTTTAGATGGAGTGTCAAATACCTTTACTGTAGTTCCTGAGACTTTAGGAAAAGATAGGGAAGGGCAAATAGAAAACTTAGTTAATATTTTAGATGGATATTTTGAACAAAAAGCCCATCACTTAAATGTAAATGTTTTAAATAGAGAAACTTTATTAGATGCCATGGAAAATCCAGAAAAATATCCTTCATTGACTATTAGAGTTTCCGGCTATGCAGTAAACTTCAATAGGCTTTCTAAACTACAACAGCAAGAGGTAATTAGTAGGACATTCCACGAAAGGATGTAATAATATGGCTAATATATCTAATATAGCTAGAGTTCATTCAATTGAAACTATGGGTTTAGTGGATGGACCGGGTATCAGAACAGTTATCTTTTTACAAGGATGTCAGCTCAGGTGCCGTTATTGTCATAATCCAGATACCTGGGGATTAAAGGGTGGAAAGGAAATGACGGCAGAGGAACTGATAAAAATAGTTAAGAGATATAAAGTTTATTATAAAAACAAAGGAGGGGTCACCTTATCTGGCGGTGAACCCCTACTGCAACCCCAATTTGTCCTTGAGTTTTTTAAAAGGTGTAAAGAAGAGGGAATCCATACAGTTTTAGATACAGCGGGACATGGCTGTGGTGATGAGAAGTTATACAGGGAAATTTTACAGTATACCGATCTAGTACTTTACGATATCAAGGCTTTAGATGAAAAGGGGTATTTTAAGCTAACCGGTGGCAGACAAAGGGAATCTTTGGATTTTCTCGATATATTGATAGAATCTGGTGTTAGTATGTGGATTAGACATGTGGTAATACCGGGAATCAATGATACAAAGGATAATATCATTCAATTAGCAAAGTTTATTAACAAAATTCCAAATGTAGAAAAATGTGAATTACTCCCATATCATAACTATGGTATTAAAAAGTATAAAGAATTGAAGATAAAGTATCCTTTAGAGGGAATTCCCCCTATGGATGAAGAAGGGTTCATTTATTTGAATAACCTTTTAGCAAAACACCTTGATATTCCCCATAAAGTTCCCAGTAAAGTTATTTAGAGGCTATGGCCTCTATTCTTTTTTAAATAAAAGATAGACAAACTGGATAAATGTGTTATAATTAGATGTTAACCAATATAGTTATAATACTTTTTCGCAAAAAAGGTAAAAATAATTATAAAATATTTAAGAAAAAGGAGTTTTTTGCATTGATAACATTTGAAGAATTTTCATTGAATCGAAAAATTTTAAAGGCAGTTAGAGAGTTAGGTTTTGAAGAGCCGACTCCTATACAAGGGGAAGCTATCCCAAAAGTTTTAGAGGGAAGGGATATTATCGGTTTAGCTCAAACTGGTACTGGAAAAACCGCTGCCTTTGGCCTTCCTATGCTAAATAACTTAGATCCCGATAGTGATGAAATCCAAGGGTTAATCCTATGTCCTACTAGGGAGCTGGCTATCCAAGTAGCAGAGGAATTAAGTAAGTTAGGGAAATATGTTAAACATAAAATTTTACCAGTATATGGTGGTCAAGATATAGGAAGACAAATAAAGGCTTTAAAACAAAGGCCTACAATAATTGTTGGAACACCAGGTAGGGTAATTGATCACATCAATAGAAAGACTTTAAAATTAGAAAATTTAAAAATAGCTGTGTTAGATGAAGCCGATGAAATGCTAGATATGGGCTTTTTAGAAGATATTGAAACTATTTTAAGTAAAACCCCTGCCGATAAACAAACACTATTGTTTTCTGCTACTATGCCTAAACCTATTGAAAAATTAGCCCAAAAGTTTCTCAAAGATCCCTATAGAATTTCTGTAGTATCTAAACAGACTACAGCTCCCCAAATCTCCCAATATTATATTGAGCTAGACGAACATCAAAAGTTCGATGTCCTCTGTCGCTTATTGGATATGGAAGGAACTACCTCTGCTATAATCTTCGGTAGAACCAAAAGAAGGGTAGACCAATTATCAGAAGCTTTAACAAAAAGGGGTTATTTAGCAGAAGGGCTCCATGGAGATTTAAGCCAAGCTCAGCGGGATGCAGTAATGAAAAAATTTAGAAATAATCAAATTGAAATCCTTGTAGCAACAGATGTGGCTGCTAGGGGATTAGATGTTACCGGGGTTACCCATGTTTTTAACTTCGATTTACCCCAAAACTCTGATAGTTATGTTCATAGGATTGGAAGGACAGGGAGAGCGGGGAATATTGGTAAAGCCTTTACCTTCGTAACATATAGGGAAATTGCCCATTTACATTACATTGAATCTATGGTAAAAACCAAAATTCAAAAACTCCCTATCCCTACCTATGCCCAAGCTTTTCAAGGAAAACAACGTTTGGCAGTAGAAAAATTGCAAGGGGTTATCCAAGATGGTGCATTAAACGAATACAAGGCATCAGCAAGGTCTTTACTAGAAGAATATGATGCCCTTTCTTTAGTAGCTGCAGCTGTAAAGCTATTATCTAAAGAAACTACCAATGAAGAAGTAGTGCTAACCCCTGAACCACCGGTCTTTAACAAAAAGGCCTTTGCAATTCAAAAAAGTGGTAAAGGGAAAGGTAAAGGAAGGGAAGTTAGAGAAAGAAAAAGGGATGGAAGAGGAAAAAGTAAAGGTAAAAAACAACGTTAAAGTGCTGGTAACAGCACTTTTGTTTTAAGAATAACTAAAACTAGTTAAATTAGGAGGGTTGTTAGGATGCCTAAGGGAATATTAGGGGTTGGAGGTTATATGTTTAAATGGCTGGTTATTGCTACATTATCTGGGATCGGCGGTGGACTTTCAGCCTTTATTCTCCGCCGTTCTATCGATTTTTTTAGTTATATTAGTAGGATATTTCCCCTATATTTAACACCCCTTATTGCTGGCTTTATCCTTATACCAATATATTATTGGGATAAAAGGGCGAAGGGTTTTGGTACTGATCATTACATATTAACTGTTAATGGAGATGAAAGGGAATTTAAAGTAAGGACTTATTTTAGTAAAATTTTAGCGACAGCTGTGACATTAGGATTCAATGGTAGTGGGGGAGTAGAAGGACCGATGTTAGTAATCGGTGGAAGTTTAGATAATATCTTAAGAAAAATATCGGCAATAAAAATTACTGAAAAGGATCATAGATTATTATCAATCTGTGGGGCAGCAGGTGCTATCGGAGCGATGTTCCGCTCTCCATTAGGGGGAGGGATTTTTGTAGTCGAAGTTTTATATAAATCTTCGTTGCCTTATCACGATATTTTTCCGGCGATATTATCTTCTACTATGGGCTATGTTGTTTTTTCTATGTTAGGTTATGGAAATCCCTTATTTGAAATCCCACTATATATTCCCAATATGACAAATGTCCCTTTATTTATAATTGCAGCTATAATCAGCGGTTTTTTAGCAGTCTTTTTTATGTATTTTTTTGCTAAAGTAGAATATATTTTAAAAAAAATACCTAACAAAATATTTCATCCTATTTTTGGAGGTTTTTTGGTAGGGGGAATTTTATATTTTCTACCCCAGGTTGGAGGGACAGGCTTAGATATAATCCAAAGTATGATCACCGACACCTTTCCCCTGAAAATTGCTGTTATTTTATTAGTTGGTAAAATTATCGCAACATCAATAACTGTAAATTCTGGAGGAAGTGCCGGGTTAGTTATTCCTGCTTTATTTATCGGAGGCATCGGCGGTAATTTTGTAGCAACAGTTTTAGGGGTTGAAGACTTAGGTTTAATTGCCTCATTAGTAACAGCTGGGATGGGGGCCAGTTTAGCAGGTATTGCAAATGTCCCAGTGGCAGCTGCGGTGATGATTGTTGAGATGGTTGGCTTGAAAATTGGTGTACCGGCAGTTTTAGGTAGTATTATTGGATATGCCATCGGTAGAAGGAGGGTAATTTACGGTTTTGCTATCCCCGATGGGGAGGAATATGAGTTAAATGAGTCTTTAAGGTTGTTGGATAGAAATGAAGAAAAACATTAATAAAAAACTAATTTTTATTAACAAGTTAAGAAGTTTGTTATATAATTTTTATAGATAATCATAGATAGCTTATGGGACAATTAGTTAAAGTTAGGAGAGTTGAGAATGAAATACGAAAAATCCTGTGGTGCAGTGGTTTATAAAAGGGTTAATGGGGAAATATTATTTCTTCTTCTTAAACATAGCAATGGAGGACATTGGGGATTACCTAAAGGTCATGTAGAAGAAGGAGAAACGGAAAGGGAAACAGCTATCAGGGAAATTTATGAAGAAACAGGTGTTAAAATAGCAAAACTTTATGAGGATTTTCGCTATGAAATAGAGTACTCACCGATGGAAGGGGTAATGAAAAAGGTAATTTACTTTGTAGCAGAGGCTGAAGATGGTGAATTGAAAAATCAAGTAGAAGAAATAGAACAATGTATTTGGGTTGATTATCGGAAAG
The DNA here is from genome assembly GCF_900111575.1 of Anaerobranca gottschalkii DSM 13577. Lineage (NCBI taxonomy): Bacteria > Bacillati > Bacillota > Clostridia > Eubacteriales > Proteinivoracaceae > Anaerobranca > Anaerobranca gottschalkii. The sequence continues at coordinate 66,944 of NZ_FOIF01000003.1, forward strand.
CATTAGAAATTGTAACCTATGAAAATACTAGACAGCTTTTAGCAAAAGCGGAGGAATTTATTAGAAGTTTGAATTAAGAGTTAATTATTTTACTTTATTTATTATAGCACCTTAAATTAACTGAGGATTGTATAATTAAGAAATTTAAAACGAAAATAATATTAAATTTCCTCAATTACAAACTTTATGAATTTAATGTTGCTTTTTTTTTTTATGGTATAATAAGGTTATCAATAAAAAAGGGGGACTATTATGAAAAAAATAATTAAAGGTTTTCTGATTTTAATTTTAATGATATCGTTATTTGGTTGTTCTTACAAGACAGAGACAAATAATGAAAAAAAATATTTAACTATAGATGATATTATTATGATTTTAGAAAAAGGGGATTACGAAATAGATTATAGAGATTATGTGGAAGTTGAAATATTTGAAAGTAAATTATTATTCAATAAAACTACAATAGCACAAGTTGTAGATGAAGAATTTTGCAATATTGTCTATTCAACAAAGGTAAAAAATATTTCTGATGAAACTATTGAACTAAATGTAGTTTTTTATATTCCTAAGGAACTAATTGAGAGAAATATTATAATAAGCTCGTATTGGTTTGATCAATTCATAGAATTAGACCCAGGTAGGAGATTGTTTATGGATGCAGGTATTATCATGAAGCATTATGATAGATTAAATGAGGAAGAAAGGGAGATTTTTGAGAGATTAAAAAATACCTTGTATTTCGAGGTTACCGTAAATGGTAAAAAAGGTTATGGAAAAGTATCTTTAGATGATTAACTATTCGACAAAACTTGACAAATTATTCCTTGATGATAAAATAAATAGAGCCTTAGGGCTTTATTTTTTTTGAAAGGAGTGTTTAATTTTGATTAAAGTTTCTAAAAGGATTTTTTATACATATGTTTCTTTAGTTGTAATTACTTTTATTCTAATTCAAGTTATAGTATTGTATAATAGTTATTTTATACAAAGTAGACTGAGTTATGGTTTAGAAAAAACAGGGGAAGAAGAAGTAATAGAAAAACAGAATTGGGATCCTTATTGGGGTAGATATACGAAAGAGGAAATTACTTTACTAGAAAAAATTGTCATGGCTGAAGCATACGGAGAGCCCTTTGAAGGCAAAGTAGCAGTAGTCAATGTTATTCTTAACAGAGTTAATTCCCCTTGTTATCCTGATACTATTAAAGAAGTAGTTTTTCAGCCAGGACAGTTTAATCCCACTTGGGATGGGTCTTTAGAAAGGGTTAGAGAAGTCACAATGAAAACTAAAATTGCTGTAAATAAAGGTTTACTTGGTTATCAAGTTGTCCCAGAAAACACTTTATTCTTTTTAAATAAAGATATAGCTAATGACTTTACCATACCTAATACGAGAGTCTTTGTTGAAAAAATAGGAAATCATTCATTTTATAGATAAAATTTATAGAGATAAAAATTTATCTTTTAGGAAAGATTTGTAAAGGAGCAGGATTTTTAATACTTTTATAGAATAAACTAATTAGGGCAGAATAAATAAAAATTACCCTTATAATTTTTTTAGAAAGGATTGTTAAGATGTCGGTAAAAATACTAACAGATAGTACCAGTTACTTACCTGAAGAAATCTGTCGGGAGTTAGGGATTATAAAAATCTCACTAAATGTAGTATTTAAAAATAAAAGTATAAAAGAGACGGAAATAACAAATGAAGAGTTTTATCCTCTAATGGAAAAAGAAGGGATACCAAAATCTTCCCAACCTTCAACGGGGGAAATGTTTGAAGAAATGAAAAAGGTAGTAGAAAGTGGAGATAGCCTTGTTTGTGTCTTTATTTCTTCTAAAATGAGTGGTACATATCAGTCAGCTTTGATGGTTAAAGAAATGGTATTAGAGGAATATAAAGATGCTAAAATAGAAATTATTGATTCTGGATCTAATTGTATGCAACTTGGTTTTGCTGCAATGGTCGGTGCTAAGGCAGCGAAGGAAGGGAAATCCTTTAAAGAAGTTGTAGATATAATTAAGGGAAATATTAAAAGAAGTAGGTTCCTCTTTATTCCAGATAATCTTGAGTATTTGAAAAAAGGGGGAAGGATTGGAGGAGCCACTGCTTTAATCGGAAATCTCTTAAAGATTATCCCTATCTTGACAGTAGAGGAAGGAAAAACAAGTATACTTGACAAAGTTAGGACAAAAAAGAAGGCAGTAATGACGATGATTGATAAATTGATCCATGATAGCTCTATCTTTGGCCTTAAAGATGTTGTAGTTCATCATATTAACTGTTTTAATGAAGCAATAGAACTTTCAAAATTTATAGAGGAAAAGTTAAATGTTAAACCACAAATTGTCGATATTGGTCCAGTAATAGGTCTACACGTAGGACCTGGTGCAATTGGCTTTGTTTACTATACAGAAAAGGAGTTAACTTAATAAAAGGTAAAGGTAAAAGCCAGTGTTGAAAAAAACACTGGCTTGTGATTTTAGTACATCCTAATAACTGAAATGATTATAAATATGAACATAATAGCTGTTAATACTGCAAAAGCTACTTTCCATGGACTTATTGGAGCCTCACCATCTATTCTACCTGTTTGGCCGTTGATCATAAATTGATACCTTTTCCCTTTATAAGTATAAGCAGAAATCCAAACCGGTAACAATAGATGTTTAAATTTGATATCATTATAATTAGTATTAATATTTAATCCCTTAACTTCATCGGCATTTATTTGTCTGATAATTCCGGAGCGGATAGTAAGGTCGATTTCTCTTTTGGCAGCTTGCCATCCTTCTTTAAGGCCTACACTGTACTTTTCTGTAATAAATCCAGATAAATATTCCGGTTTATAATACACTAATTCCCTTAAATTAAAGGGTTTTATTTTATTAATTATCTTTTCATTAACATGGGTAGAACCCAGGACTAAAACATCATCAAAGAATTGGCTGAAACTTCCAGAAACATGGCGCCAACGGATTTTTCTCACCTGTCTTGTGACCCTTTGTCTTTTGCCATTGACTGTAGTCCAGTGGGTTTCTGTTACCCAATAATAAGTACCGGCTTGGGCGGTATATAGAGAAGAGGTTTGGGCATCATAGGTCCAGAAAGGTAAATAAAGGCCTTCAAGTTTATGGGAAATATATTGTTCTTTTAATGTATTAGGGGCGAAAAACTTTTTTCCAATCCAAACCCTGAATTTTTCCTCAGCCTCTTTTTTCCCTATTTTAAAGGGAATAAGGGTTTCCGGCGGTATCCCTGCCTTTATACTATCTTGAACGATGTGGGATGAACCACAAAATGGGCAGGATTTAGAAAGGATATGGGCTTCAATTATTGTGTCAGCACCACAACTATCACAATGAATTACCTTTTGGTTTCTATCCCACTCCTTTGGAGGATTTTCTAAAAAGGATTTAAAACAATATTCCGTTATTTCCCCAATTTCTTCTTGGATTTGAATCTTTGTGTCACAATAGGGACAGGTCATTGACTGTTCTTTAGGATTAAACTTGATATTGGCACCACAACCTGGACAAGTAAACCTTTCTGTATCTTTTTTAATTGCTTCCATAAGGAGATAATCCTTTCATCTTAGATTTTCGTACCACATTCAGGGCAGAATTTAGCCCCTGGATTTAATTCAATTCCACAATTACCACAATTTAATTTTTGCGGTTTACCACACTGGGGACAGAACTTAGCTTCTTTTTCAATAGGGACAGAACAATGGATACACTTTGTTTTTTGGATATCCATTGAAGTACCACATTGACTACAAAATTTAGCTTGAGGTAAATTATCAGCTCCACATTTAGGACAGGGTACTTTAGTTACTTCATTACCTTGGGGTTGTGGAGTAGATTGCATATTTTGATTGAAAGCTTGGGACATGACTTGCCCAATACCGACACCTGCACCTAATCCAACACCAGCTCCTGCCAGTCCTCCACCTTGGTTTTGGGCAGCATCCCGGATAGCCTCTGCCGTTTGATATTGGGTGTATTGTTGCATATTGCCAATAACCCCCATAGATGTTCTTTTGTCTAAGACTTTTTCAACTTCTTCAGGTAAAGAGATATTTTCTATGAAAAGGGAGACTAACTTTAACCCTAATTGGGAGAAACGGGGTTGTAAAGCTTCTGTGGCAGCTTCCCCTAACTCGTTATAATGCATAGCCAGGTCTAGGACGGGGATTTTACTTTCACTAATTAAATCGGCGATACCAGAAACCAGTGACCTTTTTAAGTGACTAACTATACTTTCTGTATCAAAGACCCTGTTTGTTCCGAAGATTTCTTTTAAAAATACTGCTGGTTCTTCTACCTTAAAGGAAAAAATTCCAAAGGCTCTAAATCTAACCATACCAAACTCAGGGTCCCTCATCATAATAGGATTTGATGTGCCCCATTTTTGATTAGTGAACTGTTTAGTGTTTACGAAATACACTTCAGCTTTAAAAGGGGAGTTAAACCCGTATTTCCAAGCCTTTAACTTAGTTAGGACTGGCATATTTTCAGTAGATAATTTATACCTACCTGGGCCGAAAATATCAGCAATTTGTCCTTCATTGACAAAAACAGCTGTTTGGGATTCCCTTACTGTTAATTGGGCACCCATTTTAATTTCATTGCCTTTAACGGGGAAACGATAAACTATAGTATCTGTACTATCATCGGTCCATTCAATTACTTCAATCAATTGACTTTTTATAAACTTAAACACCATTTTTCTACCTTCTTTCTTGAAATTTTTCTTAATCTATTCTATTCTAACAATGAAGGCAATTTTCCTGCAAAATTTAAAAAAAGGTGATGAAAATGGATAAAAAGAAAAAGCCCACTAAATTAACTAAAGAACAGTTTAAATACAAGGAGTGGGAAAAGTACAATAAAGAGTGGGATAACTGGAATAAAAAAGAAAAAGATGGTAATATGATGTATGAAGGGAAAGTAAAAGGCCATCGCTGGGGATGGTGATTATCCCTTATAATGGCTACTTAAAGGAGATATACTATGTACTAAGCCTGCTTTAATTTAGGATGTTTGCAGGATTAAGTAAATGCTTGTTAAATAATAAAAATAAATATGGATAGGAGTGTTAAAAATGATACCAACACCACATATTGAAGCAAAAAACAAGGAAGAGATTGCAAAAACAGTTTTAATGCCTGGGGATCCCCTTAGGGCAAAGTTTATTGCAGACAATTTTTTAGAAGATGTAAAACAGTTTAATAGTGTCCGTAATGTTTTAGGCTATACTGGAACCTATAAAGGAAGAAGAATATCAGTTATGGCAAGCGGGATGGGAATGCCTAGTATAGGTATCTACTCTTACGAACTTTTTAAATTTTACGGTGTAGAAAACATCATTCGAATCGGTTCCTGTGGAGCATACACTCCAGAGTTAAAGCTCTATGATGTAATTTTAGCAAAAGAGGCTTGGAGTGAATCCACCTATGCCAAAGTACAAGGTGGTTACCAAAGGGATGTGATAGAAGGAAGTCCTGAATTAAATGAAAAGCTTATAAAAATTGCAGCTGAATTAGGTATCCCTATTAATGTAGCTAGAATACATTCTTCCGATGTCTTTTACAGAGAAAACTTTGAACAATACAAAGAGATCCGTGATAAATATGGATGTGTAGCAGTAGAAATGGAAGCCTTTGCCCTATTCCATAATGCAAAGGTATTGGGTAAAAATGCAGCTTGTTTACTTACAGTATCTGACAATTTAGCAACAGGTGAGGAAACAACTTCTCAAGAAAGACAAAATGCATTTACCAATATGATGAAAATTGCCTTGGAAATGGCAGAGTAATTTTGGGATAAAAAAGGTCTGAAAACCTTTAGAAGGGATTACAGACCTTTTTTAATTTTTTTATTATTTTACATTATTTTTTTACTATTGTTAACAAAAAAATGATTCAATTGATGCATATATATTGACATCATGCATATACTATAGTATCATTGCATCATAAAGAGGTGATGCAATGAACAGGCATTATAATCAGAATTATACTAGAGAGCAGATTGACGAGATTTTAAGAATTGTACAAGATTGTATCAGAGAGGAAAGATTTATTATATCAAAAAATGAGAATAGACAAGAAAACATAGATTTTATAAATGAATATAACTTAAACAGCAGAAGGCTAAAGGATATTTTGTTAAAAATTAAAACAGAAGATTTTTGCCATTCATTGCAAAATACAAAAATAGGATTTGAGCATGAGGTTTTATATGTATTCTGTCCAAAGGTTATTTTATTTAACTTTGATGGTGTAAAGGAACTGGTTGATATTTATACTAAATTTAATCTAATTCATAGTGAGAGTGGAAAACGAGTGATTGTCATATCGTTTCACAAGCGAAACAAGCCGATTGATTATCTTTTCCGATGATCAATCAGAAAGTTTGAAAGGAGGTATATTTATGTATATAAATAAGACATTTTGCGAGGAATGTAGAAAAGATGTTGAATACATGGTAGAAACTGCAATAATTAAAGGTAAGATTAAAGGGGATGAATATGAGTATATTGGAAAGAAGGCTGTTTGTACTAAATGTGGAAGTGAAGTCTATGTAACAGATATAGAGGACAAAAATCTAAAGAATTTGTATGATATGTATCGTCAAAAAAAAGGCATTATTTCCCTGGAGAAGATATTAGAAATTCCTCAAAAATATAATATTGGGAAACGTCCCTTATCATTGCTATTAGGTTGGGGAGAAATGACTTTTACTCGATATTGTGAAGGTGATATGCCTACAAAACAGTATTCGGATATTCTTCAAAAGATCTATGATGACCCTGCATATTATAAAGAATTGTTGGAGAAAAATAAGGAGAATTTAAAATCTCCGCAGGCTTATGAAAAAAGTAAGCGGAAGGTTCAGGAACTGCTTGGAGAAGAAAATAATACAGGTTCAAAACTGGACTTAATTGTTCAATATCTGCTATATAAATGTGAGGATATAACTCCTTTAGCTTTACAAAAGGCTTTATATTATGTTCAGGGTTTCTTTTATGCTTTTGAAGGACGTTTTCTTTTTGAAGAAGATTGTGAGGCATGGATTCATGGACCTGTTTACAGGGATGTGTATAACAGGTACTCATCCTATCGGTTTGACCCTATTGAAAGTGTTGAAGATTTTGATGAATCTGTTTTTACAACCTCTGAAAAAGCGATATTAGATAGCGTCATTAAAAACTTTTGCTGCTATAGCGGGAAAATATTAGAAAAGTTTACCCATATGGAGAAGCCATGGAAGCATACTAGAGGTGATTTGCCAGTGAATGCTAATTCAAACCGTATAATTCCCAAAGAATTACTTGGAGAATATTTCATTGCTGTGAAAGAAAAATTTTCTATGCTTACTCCTGGAGATATAGAAGTATATTCAAAATATATTTTTGAACAAATCAAAGGATAATCTGCTTTTAATATAAAGATAAAATAAAACTCCCTTAACATTAAATAAGGGGGTTTTATTTTTACCTAAAAATAATCGAAATAATACAAAAAATAACAAAATATGTTATAATTATTATAATATTTAGTTCAATAATAAATTATTTTAAAATTTGGGGGAGTGTTTAAAATGGGGATAGCTTTTAAGAGGTTGAAGAAAAGGATATTAAAAGAATTTCCAAAGAAAAAGTTAATTGGAGACATTATAATTCGAGATTCAGAATATGAGATTTTGCTGGATTATTTAAAAGATAAATGTAAAGCTTTAATTTATAGCAATGTAGAGATTGGCAATGATCCTGTATTTGCAGTAGCCCTTGTTCAAGTTGGAATAAGATACTATGACGGAAATTTTTGGTCACATCTTACAAAGTTATTAGGAGTAAAAAAAATAACGGTAGAAGGACAAAGGCGGATAGGTGAAGCATTTTATAAAGTTCTTTATATTAATAATAAAGATTTTTTAAACAAAAGTGATAGGGTTAATAACATATTGCTACATGGCTTCGTATCAGATTATTATGCCAATGCAATGTTTGATTTCTTTTTTAAGTATTATAACAATGATTTAGAAAGGGACTTATCCCGAAATAATAGGGAAATGATGAATAATTTGATTGAAGTAATAAAGAAAAATGACAATACTAGCAGAACTTATTTATTAGTAAAGCAAACGGCAAATGCCATAAAAGTTAACACCCGTGGAGGTAAAATAAGAATAAGAAGACTCTTAAATCTTATTGATAGAGCCTTTTGGGATGGAGTTACTCCGGAAAACCCAACAAGTCGTTTATCTATTTTGTTTAATCAATGGCTAGAGATATCAGACGAGTTTAATCAACAATATAACATATACCATAGTAACTCAAACAAAACTAAAGGGAAAAAAGCTTTTTCATCTCCCTATTTCAAATGTGATTTTAAAAATACTTCTTTTAAATTGGTTTTACCCACCCAGCTTATTAGGTTGGATTTTGAAGAAAAAGAAATTCTTTGGCATATAAAATATTCTGATAAAGTTAAAGAAATAAAAAGCCATTTACAGGAAGCGATTACAGGATATAAAACAAAAGAGGTAGAGATTGAAGTTGAAAGGGAAAATATCTTTGATGAATTTATAATTGAACTATATTGTAAAGAAATGAGGTTAAAATTATTTAAAATTAAGGCTGATTGTATTAGATTTTATGATAAAGATGGTGACTTTTTAGACTTAAGTAATAATCTGCCCAAAGGGGAAGTTTATGGATTTACAAGAAAAAATGATATACCAATATCCGATGCCTTACTTGATAGTGAAGTAATAGATAATTTAATAAGATCATATTTTGAATTTGAAATTGGTGATGTAGTTAGACTTCCCGACGGCAGACCGATTTCAATTGGTAGAAAGCTTAAAGAAGGTTTACTTGAGAGGAAGGTTTTGGATGGCTGTTATGGAAAATACAATGGTTCATCTATAAAAATTTATAAAGAACCACCTAGATTATTCCTAAAGATATTGCCCCAAAGGTCAGTTGGAACGATGATTGAAATAAATGGGGTAAGATATCGATTATTTGATGAAAAGACAATAAAGATAGAACTGGGAAATGCAAAGGGAGAACAGGGATATCTAATAAATTTAGGTGATTATGGTTGTACTAATGATGGTATATATACCGTTTATGTTGATGTACCCAATGATCGCACTAATCGTCTTTGGCAGTTTTTGCTTATAAATGGAATTAACTATCAATTTGAAGATGCACCATATATATTTCAATCTAAAGGAAAAATTAAGTTTAATGAGGAATTGAATATTAAACCGGCAAATAAAAATCTTGAAAAAAATAATGATGAAAATTCTTTCAACTTTATCATTGAACCAGAATTAGAATATCTCCCCTTTACATATAAAGGGCAAGACTATGATATCCCGATTTACTTTGAAATTCCTTGTTTAAAATGGAAATTTCCTTCAGGAAAATGGAATGTAGAGAAGCCCGATGCCATTTGGCATGGAGATGTACCTAATATTATCTATTTTAAATATCCAGAGAATAAATTAAAAATATTTATCGATGAACATTTAGATTTTAGTAATCAGTATCAGTATTTAACATTTAGTAAATCCAAAACAAAGGGGTATTTTGAATGTGATATAACCCGCTTTAAATCTTGGCTTAGCAGAGAAAAGGATTTTCGAAGAATTTATATTGACTTTTCCCAAAAGCCTTTAGAATTTTTAAAAATTATCACCTGTAGTGTTGTTGAATCCCATATCTTAAAATGGGATTATGAAAATGAAGAATTAGTATGTGAGTTAAATATAATAGGAAAAGCTAATTATTGTGCAGATTTAGTACTAATGGATACTAAAGAAAAAATAGTGGAAAAAATACCTATAAACCAAGGTAAATTTGTTATAAAACAGTCCTTGAATAGTGGGTTATACAAAATAATTATCTATGAAGATGAGATTGATGATACAGGTTTTAGTAGTACTTTTTACTATAAGATAGGAGAATTTGAACACAAAATAATAAATCCCAATAATTTAGAAGGTAATAAAATGTTAATTAAGCATATTAAAAGGGATGAAGATATATCATTTAAAATGGAACTTAATTGCAAATATTATATTTCTGATTTAAAACAGATTGATAAAAATAATTATAAAGGTCGACTAACTGTTGAAACAAAATATGGAATAAAATACCTAGCAGAGGTAAAGGTACAAATTAATGATTTGGACAAGCTGCAATTTATTTCCCTTACATTTTTTGATGGACAAGATTATTTAGAGTTTTTATATGATAAAAAACGTCAAATTATTATTAAAGATGAAGAAAAAGGGCTTAAAAGTGGTGAGAGCTATAGAAGGTATGAATGCCTATACCCCGATGAATATTTATATATGGTTGAATATATAATTGAAAGGCAAAATTTAGCATCTAATAAGGTTACTCCTATAAAGGAAGAGAAATTAGTTGTTGAAGTGGAAAAAACTAAGGAAAAAGATCTATTAGATACACCAATATGTGCAACAGGATTAAGTAATTTCATTTGTAATGCCTTAAAGAAATCTGAAATTACTACAATAAGGGATATCGTAGATGGTGGTAAAAAAAGATTAGCCAAGGTACAAGGTCTTAACAAAAAGATGTTAAAAGAAATAGAATATCAGTTATATTCTTTAGGGATAAAAATAGATTAAAGGGGGATAATGATGGGTTTTTCACCGGTTGAAACATCAAAAACTTTAACAGAAAAATATATAAGGTATTTAAACACTATCTTTGAGATAAAGGATCAAAATTATTCAAAGCATTTAAGAAAAATGTTAAAAGAAGAAAATTATTTCGCTAAAGGGCCTTATTTAGATGTTACAGATTCTTTTCAAAAAGGGAAAAGTATCTTAGATTTAATTGAAGAAGGGCTTTTAGCAAAAGGCTTTACCAAAATTAAATTACCCCATTCTAGACCTTTATATAAACATCAAGAAAAAGGAATAAGATTAATTGAAGGTAATAGAAACTTAGTTGTTTCTACTGGAACTGGTTCTGGTAAAACTGAAACATTTCTAATTCCCATCTTAAATCATCTAATACGTCAACATGAAAAGGGTAAATTAAATCCAGGGGTTCGTGCTTTGTTAATTTATCCAATGAACGCCTTAGCCAATGATCAAATAGAAAGGTTAAGGGAACTTTTAGCAGATTACCCGGAGATTACTTACGGTAGTTATACAGGGCAAACAAAAGAAAAAAAGCAAGAAGCTTTAGCAGAATATAAAAGGTTGAACAACAATAATTTGCCTAAAAGCAATGAATTGATATCAAGGGAGGAAATAAAGGAAAACCCTCCCCACATTCTAATAACTAACTATGCAATGCTTGAATATTTAATGATTAGACCTAATGATAATGTGTTTTTTGATGGTCCCTTTTCCCATAATTGGAAGTTTATTGTGTTAGATGAGGCCCATGTTTACAATGGTGCTACTGGAATAGAGGTAGCTATGTTACTAAGGCGTTTAAAGGCAAAATTAAGAAAGGAAGACTTAAGATATATTTTAACAAGTGCAACATTAGGGGAAGAAAAAGATAACAAAGATGTAGCGGCATTTGCAGAGAAATTATGTGATAGTGTCTTTGAAGAAAAAGATATAATAAGGGCAGAGAGGGAAAATTTAGAAACCTTCAAAGAAAGGACAACTTTACCAGTAGATTTTTACAACAAAGTCGCTGGGATGATAAATAAAAATGAACCGGAAGATAAAATAATCCAAGAGATCAATAAATTAACTGGGAATTCTTTTTCTGGGAAAAAAGAAGAAGTGATTTATGATGTTGTATTACATGATAATAATTATTGGGAGATAAGGAGAAATTTACAAAAGGTATTAACAGTTAAAAGTTTAGCAAAAGCCATGGGTTGGGAAGAAAAGGAAGTTGAAAATTTTGTTACCGTTGCATCAATAGGTGAAAAAAATGGTGTTTCCCTGTTTAATGCCCGTTATCATATGTTTTTAAAGGCAACAGATGGAGCCTTTATAACATTAAGTCCTAGTAGTAAATTGTTTTTGACTAGAAAAGAAGAACATTTTGAAGACAATGGAGAAGAATATAAGGTCTTTGAAATTGCAACATGTTCTTCTTGTCATAGTATTTATTTAATAGGCAAAGAAGAGGATAATTATTTAAAACAAATAAGCTATGTAGATGAAGAAAATATAAGGGAAGCATATTTATTAGGTGACAGCTATTATGATACTGATGAAGAAAATTTATTATCAGAAAATAATATCGATGTACAAGAACTAGAATTATGTGGAAGATGTGGCTTTATATGTGAACCAGAATTAGAACTTAAAAAGAGATGTGGTCATGATAAAAGGTATTTTGTAAAAGTACTAAAAGCTAAAAAAAGTAAAAGAAAAAAAGAAAAACAAAATCAAAATCTGACAAAATGCTTAAGCTGTGAAAACACAAATAATGCAGGGATTTTAAGGCTATTCTTTACAGGGCAGGAAGCGGTAACTAGTGTAATAGGGACATCTTTATTTGAAGAATTACCAGGATATGAGGTTAAAAAAGAAGTAACTAAAATTGATGATGATACAGGATTTAGTATTACATTAGATTATGAAAAGGAAACGCTAAAAAATATAGCAAAACAGTTTATAGCCTTTTCCGATAGTAGACAAGCAGCAGCCTTTTATGCATGTTATTTAGATCAAACCTATCGTAATATTTTATACAAAAGATTAATTACTGAAACATTGAAAGATGAAGAGTATTCCATAAGGGGTAAAGCATTTGACGACTTTGTATATGACTTAACTGCTCAGTTCGTTAATAAGAAAATAGGTGATAGAACTGAAGATTCATTAAAAAAAGAAGCATGGAAGGCAGCATTGAAGGAACTAGTAGAAAGCAGAAACAACTATTCCCTTTATGGACTAGGCTTAATGGGTATTTCTATAGCAGATGATGGAATAAATGAAAATCCAAGATTTAATTTAAGCAAGAGGGATGTACAAAATATCATCAATGTCCTTATATTTGGAATGATAGGAAACGGAGCATTACATTACGCGGAAAACCTAAATAAAGATGATATAGAGTTTTTTGTTTACAATGGGATAGAACATTCATATACTTATTCTGATTCAAATCCGAAAAAGTATGTTAATTCCTTTATTCCTTCTAGCGAAAGTTATAGTAATAGAAGATTAGATTATATATACAGGGTTATGAAAAAAGGGGGATATGATTTACCGAGGGAAACAATTGTAAAAATTTTAACTTCCATATGGGATAATTTAAATAAATTAAATATATTGAAATGTATTGATGGAAAATATAAAGTTGATACAAGTAAATTGGTAATTACAGCGGGAGGACAGTGGCATATTTGCTCAAAATGTAAAAAAGTGACTATGCATAATGTCCATGGAGTTTGTCCTACATATAGATGTGATGGGGAATTAAAAGAAGTTAATTTAAAAGAGATTTTTGCAGACAATCATTATTACAGAATTTTTCAAGAATTAGATATAAGGGAACTAAGGGTAGTAGAACATACTGCACAACTTAATAAAGAAATGGCATATGAATATCAGCGAAAATTTAAAAATAAAGAGATAGATGTACTAAGTTGTTCAACTACCTTTGAAATGGGTGTAGATGTAGGAACTTTAGAAACGGTATTTATGAGGAATATGCCTCCTTCACCGGCAAACTATGCCCAAAGGGCAGGTCGTGCAGGTAGGAGTAAACAAGCAGCAGCTTATTCGGTAACTTTCTGTAATAGAAGTTCCCATGACTTTTATTTCTTTAATAAACCAGAAGAAATGATTAGGGGAAGAATTGATCCACCGAAATTTAAAATAGAAAATGAAAAAATAGCGATAAGACATCTCTATGCATCGGCATTGTCTTTCTTCTGGAAAAAATATCAGCAATATTTTGCATCAGTTTCCCAGATGATTGAAAAATTAGATGGATATCAATCGGGGTATGATTTATTAAAAATTTATCTAAAAACAAAGCCTAATGATTTAGCAAAATTTTTAGAGTCATTTTTACCAAAGGTTTTAGTTGAAAAGTTTGATATTAAAAATTATGGTTGGGTAAAAAGTTTAATAAATGAAGAAGAAGGTGAGGAAGGAGTTTTTACAAAGGCAGTTAAAGAGTATGAATACGAAGTATCTGTCCTTGTAGAAGCCCGGGAATATGCTTTTAGAGAGGGGAAAAAATCAGATTATTTAACAGAAAGAATAAGGGCATATAAAAGAGAAGATATATTGAGTTTTTTATCTAGGAAAAATGTATTGCCAAAATACGGTTTTCCCGTTGATACCGTTGAACTTTTTATATTAGATAAAAACAATAACTTAAAACTAGGTCTTCAATTGCAACGGGATTTAGCGATGGCCATATCGGAATATGCCCCTGATTCGCAAGTAATAGCCAATGGTAAATTAATTACAAGTAGATATATCAAAAAAATTCCTTCATTAAGTTGGAAGCAATATGACTTTATTACATGTGAATGTAATACTTTAAATATCGATCAGCATATAGAAAATACTGAAGAAAAGAAGTCTAATCTAAAGGAATGTAAACAATGTGGAAAAAATTTAGACCAATCTAGAAAAGAAGTATTTTTAATACCCCAGTTTGGATTTGAAGCAGATGGAGATAAAATAAAAAAACCTGGACTTAAAAAACCTGAAATGAGTTATAGGGGAGAAATAGTTTATGTAGGATATAAAACCGATATTGAAGTAAAGAATTATAAAATTGGTAATGGCGAGGTAAGTTTGTATTTCAGTCAACATGATGAATTAGCTGTTCTAAATAGATCTGATTTTTTCGTCTGTGAAGAATGTGGCTACACTCTATTAGATGACTGGGAACCTAAGAAAATAAAACCTAAAATTAAACACAAAAAACCTACAGGACATAATTGTAGCAATGATAAGTTAAAGAAATATGCATTAGGATATAGATTCGAGACAGATGTTGTAAAACTTAGATTTTTGAATTATGAGCTAGTAAAACAGGAAGAAGGATTGTCATTGTTATATGGTATTTTAAGGGGAGTATGTAATTACCTAAATATAGAAGAAAAGGATATCTACGGAACCTTAAGTTATTATCTAAATGAATACAATAAGAAAAGCAATATTGAATTAATACTTTATGATAAAACACCGGGAGGAGCAGGTCACGTAGCTAGAATCAATCAAAAAGAAGTCCTAGAAGGTATTTTCCAGCAAACGTTAAAACTTATGGAACTATGCAACTGTGGTGGTGAGAAAAAAGATTCATCATGCTATGCCTGCCTAAGAAACTATTACAACCAAAAAAATCATGACATATTAAAAAGAAGCTATGTCATTGATTTTTTGAAAGGATTGTTGGAGTAGTTGTTCCCTGCCCAGTTATTGGTTGTGATTTTGTTGCACCGCAAATGACAGCAAAAGGATTAAACCTTGACAAAAGTAAAGGAAGTCTGTCCGATTACCTTTGCCCTAAACACCAAATTTATATCTCCCCTTCGACTTTCGAATATCAAGAACCGACTACATCATTGCTATGGCCAGAAGACAAAGAAAAAGCTATTCAGATCTCCCAAAAAGGGAAGCGGACCTGGAGTAGAATGGGTAGAGAAAGAGATGAGGATTCCTTAGTATGGAATGTATTTAGATATTTAGAAAGAAATGGACTGTTGAATAAATTTTTAGAGGAGTATTTAGATAAAAGTGGTATTACAATGATAGCAAGGTTAGGGGCTTTAGAAAAAATAGTTTACTGGTCTGTAGATATAGAAATAATGGATATATGGGAAAAGTTGTCAAAAGCTCGGGAAAACCTTGGAGAAAATCCTTCCTATGGCTCTGAGCCTGATAACACCAGCTCCCTCTAAAATTCCCACTTATTATAATAATCATAAAGGTATCTTCAAAAAAAGTCTAACAGATGTCGTTGACCGAAATGGAATAGGTTATGAATTGATGCGATATTTCTTGTTAGGGGAAAAATTAAAGGAATTTCACAATAATAGACGATTATTTATAGTATCCATCACAAGGGATGGTTTAAATGATGATCTAGAAAAACGGGTAAATGATTTCTGTTATAGAAGTGATTACTGTAGATTGACTTGGAATCAGTTGTATTCCTTTATTGAAAAAGAAAGTGTTGTTAATATGATTGATAAAAAAATATTGCTTCATTATCTCAAAGGCAAAACCCTTGGTTATAACAGAGAAGGACAACTTCGCACACTTTTGTAAAGGGGATTGTATTGAAATAAGATGAAAAAATTGTCTGTTTAGATGTATAATGATTGTATAGAAACCTTGGAAAGTTGGAGGGAATATGAAAGGATTTGAAGAACTTTTAAAAAAGATTAAAGAAGAAGCACCTAATATAGATTTAGATAAGCTGGAGTCCTTTGATTCATTTATGTTAGCTTTAAATGATGTATTAGAAGAATATAAAGAAAAGATATATAAATCCTTTTTAGAAGAACTTCAAAAACAAAAAAATACAACTGAGTACACCCATGCCAATAAGGAAAAAAGGGAAATAATAACATCAACGTCTAAACTAGAGAATAATTTAGAAACTAATGAACTAAATGAAGAAAATAAATTTAGGATAAAGGCAAATTATCAAAAATATCGGGCAAACAAGGATGTAGAATATACTCTTTATGAAAATTTCACCCATAAAAGACCTTATGGCTTTAAACTCAAAGATTATCCATTTATAGTAGCTGCCACATGGAAGGATGTTTTAATAAAAACATGTGAAATTTTTATGGATCTCGATGAAAACAAGTTTTTGTCCTTTGCGAATTATCCTAACATGAACGGTAAAAGAAAGAAAATCTTTTCTCTAACACATAACTCAATGAGAGCTCCTAAAAAAATTGGTGATAAAATTTATATTGAAACTAATCTAAGTGCAAATTCTATACGAGATTTGATAATAAAGCTCCTTAAAGAGTATAACTTTGAAGTTACTGACTATAAAGTATATTTTAGAGCAGATTACACTAATTTAAATGATAAGAAAAATAAATAGAACATAAACTCTAATATCACATAGAGTATTAAATTGACAAGGTTTTACTGATTAGATAAAAAGAAGAACAAAGGAGAAATGATAATGATATTTGCAAAAAACACTCCGAATAATATAGGAATAGCTATTTATGGAGACTTTTTAGATTTTGAAAATCTATATAATGCATTACATAATGTCGTGGGTGAGGAAAATGAATTTGCAGGATATAATTCAGCCCGGATTAGAGTACTAGGATTATGCTACGACATACGCCACGGACTTATGGGAGGATTGGGGTATGAATTTGTAGACAATGGATTAGATGAAGACAAAAAAAGGCGTATGGAGTTATTGGCTCCTGACAAAAACATATACTTAAAGATAAATGTACTATGGCCAGAAATGTTATTTATCATGCTTGCCTTAAATGACTTTCTGGAACTTTATGCTAAAAAGAAGTCAAAAACAAAATACAGCACTAATTTGTATGCTGAACCAAAGGTGAGTTGGGATAATTCAATTGCCCAGGTAAAAATGTTGCAGGCAGCAGTAGCTGAATGTTTGAAAGGAACAATTTCAGAAACTGCCTATGGAAGATTATTAAATGTAATGAATGACAGGTATGTGTCTTGCCATGGGTATTTAACCCAATATATCGATATACTTAATAAAAAATTATTAAAATGAATCCTGAAAAGCGATTAAAAAGTATACCAACCTTTGCTAAACGTATTTCTCAGCCAGATAAAGAGTATAAGGAATTAAAACTAGAACTATGGGAAGAAGCTAGAAGGAGAAATTGTGATGTCAATGACTTACGGCTAGCTGTTGATTTTTATGAAGAAATAGAGTGGTAGTCACTAATGGTAAAAGACTAAAAAAAGGGTTTCCAGACATTGATCATTCTCTTGGCTATTATGCCTGAGGTGACAATGTCAGGAAACCCTTATTGTTTTGGGGAATATATAAACTATCTTACACTAACCCAAAATACTTATCAAAGAAAGATATTAATTTTTCAATGACAAACTGTTTTTTAGCTAATCTGTTATTATTACCAAAGCGGGAAATGGGTGGTAAAATCTTATCGATACTTGTTCCAGTAGTTTTTAAAATACCGTCTCTGAAAGAACCTTCAATAAATTTTCTTGTCTCATCTGGTTTTAATCGCTCTTCTTTAATAATATTTTCTAAATCAATTTCTTTTTGATTCAAGATAAATTTACGCCAATCATCGTCTATATTAGTGGTTAGGTTTATAGTGTTAATAAATTTATCTATTAATTCCTTTTTACTTCTAAGTTCTATACTTGAGTTAACAGCTTTATCAATAGAAACAAGTATGTTTTTATCAGTACAGTTAGATTCATAATATTTTGCAACTAACATTAGTATATAATCAATATTTACTTCAATTTGTTTTATCAACTCAATCTCAAATTCAATATCATCATTAATATTTTCTTTATTAGCCCTTTCATCTTTTCTGAAAACTTGGTAAAGGTCAATATATACACTTTGGTAATCTTGGAAATCACGTTCATTTAGAATTTCTTTACCTTCAAAATCATCAAAAGCAGTTAATATGTTTCTAATACGAAGTATAGAACCAAATAGTTTTATAAATTCCTTTTGAGCTTCTTCACCAATTATTGCTTTTCCTAATGGATAATCTTTTTGTAATCTAGCTATTAATTCAGTATATCCAGGATAGTATTTGCCATTTTCGTCATAGCCGTTGTAATAATCGTTAAAGGTTTTTAATAAAACAACACCACCGGCATTCTTATCGCCGAAAAGTGCAATAGCATCATCGGTTGCTTGTTTTAAATCTCTAAAACAAACAATATTTCCATAAGTTTTCACAGAGTTTAATATTCTGTTTGTTCTCGAAAAGGCTTGAATTAATCCGTGATATTTTAAGTTTTTATCTACCCAAAGGGTGTTAAGTGTAGTAGCATCAAAACCAGTTAAAAACATATTAACTACTATCAATAAGTCTACTTCACGGTTTTTAACCCTTTGGGAGAGGTCTTTATAATAGTTTTGAAATTTATCTGCTGAAGTATCAAAATTAGTGTTAAATATCTTGTTGTAATCGGAAATAACAGACTCTAAGAATTCCCTTGCAGATGAATCAAGCTTATCAGTTTCAAATTCTTCATCAGGGAAAATATCCTCTGGATCATCTTCATTAGGACTAAAACTGAAAATAGTAGCAACAATTAAATCTCTATTTCTTTCTTTTAATTGACGTTTAAATTCGGTGTAATATTTCATTGCCATAGGTATCGAATCTACAGCAAAGATAGAATTAAACCCTGCAATCCTTTGACCTTTTAATGAATAAAAACTATTACGTTTAGTTTTTTGGTCAAAATGATCTAAAATATAGGTTGTAACTTCTTTAATTCTTTCAGGGGCTAATAAAGCCCTTTCAATATCTATTGAACGAACCTTAGTATCATTTATATTGTCTTTCTCTTTAATTGTATTTATGAAGTCTATTCTAAATGGTAATACATTCCCATCGTTTATTGCATCTACAATTGTATAAGTATGAAGTTTATCGCCAAATACTTGTTCAGTTGTCTTTTTAAGGGGGTTTTTACTACTACTACTTGCATTTACAGGGAAAATAGGGGTTCCAGTAAATCCAAAAATATAGTATTTTTTAAAGGATTTTATAATTTTATTATGCATCTCTCCAAATTGAGAACGGTGACATTCATCAAATATTAAAACTACATTTTTTTTATAAATGGGATGTTCTTTGTTTTTTGATATAAATCTATCTAATTTTTGGATAGTTGTTATTATAATTCTGACATTAGGATCTTCTAATTGTTTTTGAAGAATTTTGGTAGAAGTATTGCCATTGGCAGCTCCTTTTTCAAAACGGTCATATTCCTTCATTGTTTGGTAATCAAGGTCTTTGCGGTCTACAATAAATAGTACTTTATCAATATAGCTTAAGGAACTTGCCAATTGGGCTGTTTTGAAACTGGTTAGTGTTTTACCAGAACCTGTGGTATGCCAAATATATCCTCCTGCCGATATAGTTCCCATCTTCTTATAATTTGTTGCTATTGCTATCCGAGATAAAATTCGTTCTGTTGCTGCTATTTGATAAGGACGCATAACTAATAAAAGGTTTTCTGTAGTGAAAACACAATATTTTGTTAATATGTTTAAAAGGGTGTGTTTAGCAAAAAATGTTTTAGTAAAATCAATTAGGTCAGGAATAATTTTATTATTAGCATCAGCCCAAAAGCTTGTAAATTCGAAGCTGTTACTTGTTTTTTTACTCTTTTTCCTTTCAGCTGCCCTTTGCTCTTTTATATGGGCATTACGGGTTGTATTACTGTAATATTTGGTATGGGTGCCATTTGAAATTACGAAGATATGAATATATTCAAATAAACCAGAAGATGCCCAGAAACTATCCCGTTGATAGCGATTAATTTGGTTAAAAGCTTCCCTTATTGCAACACCTCTTCGCTTTAGTTCCACATGGACAATAGGAAAACCATTTACCAAAATAGTAACATCATAACGGGTTTTATGGGTACCACCTGATTCTTCATATTGATTTATTACTTGTAAAGAATTGTTATGAATATTTTTTTTGTCTATAAGGTATATGTTTTTAGTTGTTCCATCATCTCTTTTTAGTATTTGTATATGGTCATCTTGAATCTTTCTAGTTTTTTCTATAATACCTTCATTGGGATTAGCTAAAGATTCTGAAAAAAATCTTTTCCATTCGTTATCGGTGAAAGTAAAATCATTTAACTTTTCCAGTTGTTTTCTCAGGTTTTGAATTAATTCAGTTTCATTATTAATTTTAAGATATTCATATCCCTGAGAAGATAATAGGTTAATAAATTCATTTTCAAGTTCTGCTTCGCTTTGATATTTTTTTGAACGTACTCGATAATCAGCAAAATACTCAGAAACAACAGTAGATTCATCGGTACTTGCTACTATATTATATATGCTCATTCTACCGCCTCCTAGTTTTTTGATGGAAGTGGTTTAAAGGATAATAGTTTGTCTCTATAATATTCATATTGTTTTTTTCTTGCTTCAAGTTCAGCAGTAAGTTCAGCAGTAAGTTCAGTAAACTTGTCTAATATGCGAACTATTTCCTGCTGGACTAGTAGTGGGGGAAGGGGAATTGTGATTTTAGACAATGATTCAATAGGTAATCTAAAACGTGCGCCAGGTTCAACTTTATTATTAATTTTATGAATACCCACGTTAGATCTAAGATAGTACATAAGATATTCTTGAGAAACTTTTTCTATATTAATACCAAATACAATATACATAGGGCTTACAATAACGGGTTCATTTTCTTTTAACCATGCAATAGAACCAATATTTATTCGAGAAGGATTATACACGAACATACCATTATGAACAACTTTATAATTTGATGTATCTTCACTTGTAATTTGTCTATCAAAATATTCTGATGTTGGTACAAGAATTCCGTTGTTGGTAACGCTATATACTTTATCGTATATACATTGTTTGTTCCGTTCTTTTGTTTCAAAAATAATATCTCCTAACTTTTTATACTCCACCCCATCAGGACACAATTCTCTTATTAATTTGCTCATTTGATTTTCACTTAGCAAAGATAAATCAAAAGTTAATAACTTCTCCCTATAATACTCATACTGCTTTTTTCTTGCTTCAAGTTCAGCAGTAAGTTCAGCAGTAAGTTCAGTAAACTTGTCTAATATGCGAACTATTTCCTGCTGGACTGGTAGTGGGGGAAGTGGGATAACTAATCTTGCTACATCTTTTGAGTAAACATGTGGGACTCCTCCGCCCTTTTGCATACTATATATGACTTGTTGTTTATTAACTAAAGAGTAAAATAAATATTTTACTAATAAGTTATCTGTTTTTGGTTCGATTGTAAATGCGTCAGATATAAAAACGGGGATATTCCAGTAAGACACAAAACCTGCAAATGCACCACTACTTGAAACAGCAATTGTCTCACCACTTTTATTAAACTTATCAATATAATAAGCAGGTGTTCTTCCACCAGCAATGACGGGATAATCTCCTTCGTTTAATTGTTTTTTTGTTATTGATTCTCCTTTTTTAAAATTACAAATTTCCCCTAACTCTTTATACTCCACCCCATCAGGACACAATTCATTTATTAATTCTTCCAATTTGCTCATTACTCTGCCACCTCAATCTCTGAAATAATCTTATTAATTTCTTCCCTTAATTTCTTTTGTCTTTCAACTATTTCTTTTATTTCAGCATTAAGAGCGACAATATCTATCTTTTCTCTTGTATCTTCTTTTTCTACATATGTAGATACTGAAAGGTTATAATCTTGTTTTTCAATTTCTTCTTTTGGTACAAGTTTAGTAAAATGTTTTACATCTTTTCTGTCTATATAAGCATTTAGTATTTTTTCGATGTTATCTTGAGAAAGCTTATTATTTTTTGTAACTTTAACAAATTCATTGGAAGCATCTATAAATAAAATATTGTTATCGGATTTTGATTTTTTTAATACCATAATACAAGTTGCTATACTTGTTCCAAAAAATAGGTTGTCAGGTAATTGAATAATACAATCTATAAAGTTATTTTCAACTAAATACTTTCTTATTTTTTGTTCAGCTCCGCCACGATATAAAACACCTGGGAAGCATACTATTGCTGCTGTTCCATTGGTAGCTAACCAAGAAAGGCTATGCATTATAAATGCAAGGTCTGCTTTAGATTTAGGAGCAAGAACTCCTGCAGGTGAAAAACGAGGGTCATTTATTAGTAAAGGATTACTATCTCCATCCCATTTAACAGAATAAGGAGGGTTTGAAACTATAGCTTCAAAAGGTTCATCATCCCAATGTAGGGGTTCAGTTAATGTGTTTCCGTGACCAATATTAAATTTATTATAGTCAATGTCATGTAAAAACATATTGATCCTGCAAAGGTTATAAGTAGTAATATTAATTTCTTGTCCAAAGAAACCTTGGCGAACATTATCTTTACCTAATATTTTGGCAAATTTTAAAAGCAAAGAACCAGAACCACATGCCGGGTCATAAACTTTATTAACTTCTGTTTTGCCTACTAAAGCGATTCGTGCTAATAATTCCGATACTTCTTGAGGGGTGAAAAATTCACCACCACTTTTACCGGCATTTGAAGCATACATTGCCATTAAGAATTCATAAGCATCACCGAAGGTGTCAATAGAACTATCCTTATAATCGCCAAGTTGCATACTCGCTATACCATTTAAAATCTTAACCAATGTTTCATTTCGTTTTGCTACCGTTGAACCTAATTTATTGCTATTTAAATCGAGATCATCAAATAATCCTTTAAAGTTATCTTCATTTTCTGTTCCTTGAGCCGATGATTCAATGTTTTTAAATATTTTGGCAAGGGTTTCATTTAGATTTTCATCATCAGCTGCACGGCGAAGGACATTTTCGAATAGTTCACTTGGCAAAATAAAAAATCCTTTTGATGGAATTATATCTTCCCGTGCTTGTTCAGCTTCTTCATCTGATAATTTAGCGTAATCAAAATCTTTATTACCAACTTCCCATTCTCCTTCATTTATATAGGCAGTTATATTTTCAGAAATATAACGGTAGAATAAGAATCCAAGGACATATTGTTTAAAGTCCCAACCATCTACACTTCCACGGAGATCATTAGCTATATTCCATATTGTGCGATATAATTCTGCTCTTTCTTGTTCTTTTTTGTTATCAATCATTTTAAAACCCCTTCCTTTAGATAAATTTATTAATGTAACAAAATAAGAGAGTTATGTAAAATAATAGAAAAAATTACATATACTATTATATTCAAAATATAGTTTATCAAAATACATAGTAAATCTCAATAATGTTAAATTCTAGTTAGCATCTTTATTTTGTTCTGTAATTAAATTCGTGATAAATATTGAATTTCCTTTAATTTAACAAAGTTTTCGTTAGAAAATATACAGTTAAAGGTGAAATATCTTCTAACAACAAACAACTCCTTTATTCAAGGGATTTTCCCTAAAATAAAGGAGTTGTGTCTTTATAACTACCTACATATCACATTGCTTACTTTTGTTTAATTTTGGTAGTAAACCTGATTTTTCATCAAGTTCCTCTTCTTCTTTAATCATTTTAATACTATGGTGTACTTCCCAGCTAACTAAAACAGAAACAATGACGTGTAAAATAATAATAGCACCAACGATAGCTAAGTCTTTGTATTCCCTTATGGTGATCAAACGCAATATCTCAGCTGCCAGGTAAAATTGTAAACCCATAGCTATACCTCTACCAAAACGAATTCTTATTTCCGTAGAGGATTGACAGAATTTCAAGGTGAAAAATTTAATTAAAGCTACTAGTCCTACATAGATAATAACTCCTGCCCCTAATAATTCTAAAAGCAGAATAAGGAGCATTGTTAGTTCAAGGACCAAATGATGCAAAACCTCATATAGAGCATGCATAAAAAAACCTTCTTTCTATTATTTAATTTTATGATACCAGTTATATTCTAATTAGTTTTTTTTCTATTTTCAAGGGGAGAAATAAAAAAATTTAAAGTTAGATAGTTTTTAGAAGGTATTTTTGTTAATTTATAGAAATATGTTAAATGGGGGTAAAGATCTCCTACCCAGTTTTATATATGCATGATGGTCAAAACTTATTTTTCCCAGAAGAGTCGTCATTTAATATGGCATGGGAAGTGGGAAAAACCTTAGATGAACTCTATAGTAAGGGAGATAATAGGGGAATTATTGTAGTGGCTATCGACAATAATCAAGAAGGTTTTAAAAGGTTTGACGAGTATTCCCCTTGGGAAGTAACCTGTTTAAAAGAATTTAAAAACTGGACAACTAAGGATAAAATAGGGGGAGAAGGTGTAGGGTATGGAGCATTTATCGCTGAAACTTTAAAACCAATGATCGATAAAAAATATCGGACTTTATCAGAAAGAAAATATACTGCTATTTCGGGAAGTTCTATGGGAGCAATAATCTCTTTATATATCGGTATTAAATATAACAGTGTTTTTTCTAGAATTGGAGCCTTTTCACCTGCTATTTGGGCAGTAAAAAAAGAGCTATATTCCTTTTTAGAGGGGGAGAATCTAGAAGATACCCTGATATATTTAGACATTGGTAAAAATGAAAGGAGCAATAAAGATAAGAAGGATTTTGAAGAAATTTATGTAAAAGATGCAATTGAGTTACATGAATATCTACAAAAAAGAATAGGAAATAATAAACTAAAATTTGTTTTAGATGAAAATGGATACCATAATGAACTGAGTTGGGGTATTCGTTTTCCAGAATTCATAAAATGGATTTTTTAAAAACAGGAGGGAAAAGGAATGAAATTTAGTCAGTTTGAGTATGTAAGGCCCGATTTAACCGGAGTAGAAAAAGAGTTTAAAGAACTTCTACAAGCCTTTGAAGGTGCTACAACCTTTGAAGAACAAGACAGGGTTATGAAAGAAATAAACCGGTTGAGAAGTGAAGTAGAGTCGATGCAACAAATAGTTTATATTCGCCACACAATCGATACCAATGACGAGTTTTATAAAGGAGAAATGGATTATTTCGATGAAGTCGGACCATTGTATGAAGGAATGATTAGTGAATATTACAAAGCTTTAGTAGACTCAAAGTTTAGAACTGAATTAGAAAAAAAATGGGGCTCACAACTTTTTGCCATTGCAGAAACGACACTAAAAACCTTTAAACCAGAGATTATAGAAGATTTACAACAAGAGAATAAATTGACAACAGAGTATACAAAATTATTGGCTTCAGCAAAGATATTTTTTGAAGGTGAAGAAAGAAACTTAGCTCAATTAGGACCTTTTTTACAATCAAAGGATAGAGAAATCCGGAAAAAGGCCAATGAAGCAAAATACAATTTCTTTAGAGAAAATGAGGCTAAGTTTGATGAAATTTATGATAAGTTAGTAAAAGTAAGGACCCAAATAGCTAAAAAATTAGGTTATGAAAACTTTATTCCCTTAGCCTATGCCCGTTTAAATAGAACCGATTACAATCCAGAGATGGTGGCAAATTTCCGAAAACAAGTAGAAAAGTACATAGTTCCAGTTGCTAGTAAACTAAAGGAAAGGCAAAAAGAGAGAATAGGGGTAGAAGAGCTAAAATACTATGACGATGCCTTTAGTTTTAAAACAGGAAATCCAACCCCTAAAGGTGACCCCCAATGGATTATAGAAAATGGTAAAAAAATGTATGAAGAATTATCTCCAGAAACCCATGAGTTCTTCGGGTTTATGGTGGAAAATGAGTTAATGGATCTACTAAGTAAAAAAGGGAAGGCATCGGGAGGTTATTGTACCTATATCAGCAAATATAAATCACCATTCATATTTGCCAACTTTAACGGTACAGCAGGGGATATTGATGTCCTAACCCATGAAGCAGGTCACGCCTTTCAAGTTTACCAAAGTAGAGGGTATGAAGTTCCCGAATACGGTTTCCCTACATTAGAAGCCTGTGAAATCCATTCAATGAGTATGGAATTTTTCACTTGGCCATGGATGGACTTATTCTTTAAAGAAGACACAGAAAAATATAAATTCTCCCATTTAAGTGAAGGATTATTGTTTATCCCCTATGGTGTAACGGTAGATGAGTTCCAACATTTTATTTATGAAAATCCAGATATCACCCCTGAAGAGAGGAAAAGGGCGTGGAGGGAAATTGAGAAAAAATACCTGCCCCACAGAAATTACGATGAAAATGATTATTTAGAGAGGGGTGGCTTCTGGTATCAACAAGGCCATATCTTTAAAAATCCCTTCTACTACATTGATTACACCTTAGCTCAAATCTGTGCTTTCCAATTTTGGAAAAAGGCTAAAACTGATAGGGAAGGTGCTTGGCAGGATTACTTGACATTGTGTAAAGCCGGTGGAAGTATGTCCTTTGTAAAACTTGTGGAATTAGCTAATCTAAAATCACCCTTTGAAGAAGGTTGTGTAAAATGGGTAATCGATGATATAGAAGCTTGGCTAAATTCCGTTGATGACAAAAAACTGTAAAAGTGAGGCCGCAATGATTTTGCGGCCTTTCCCTTTCCTTTGGTAATAAAATATTAAGTATTTTTCCTTTTATTTACCGGCCTACCCTTTCCTTTTGAATCTTTCTTTTTAGAATTTCTGTCCGGATCCTTACTTAAGGGAGCACCCTTTATTTTGGGTTTTATTAAACATTTCTTGCCATAACCAATTAAGTCTTTCCGGTTTGCCTTAATTAGAGCTTGGTATACCAAATCATAGTTCTTAGGATTTTTATATTGCAGCAAAGCCCGCTGCATCCCTTTTTCCTTAGGATCTTTGGGAACATAGACCGGCTTTAAAGTCCTAGGATCTAATTCGGTATAATACATACAAGTGGAGAGGGTTCCCGGTGTTGGATAAAAGTCTTGTACTTGCTCTGGATGATAGTTGATATCCCGTAAATACTCAGCTAACTCTATGGCTGCCTGAAGGTCTGAGCCGGGATGGGAAGACATTAAATAAGGAACTAAAAATTGATTTTTACCTAACTTTTCGTTAATCCGATAGTATTTATCGACAAACTTTTCGTAAATATCTCTACCTGGTTTACCCATCTTTTCTAAAACCCTTGGAGATATATGTTCTGGAGCAACTTTAAGCTGCCCTGAGACATGGTGTTCACATAGCTCTTTGAAGAATTCATCATTTTTATCATAGATGAGATAGTCATATCTGATACCAGAACGGATAAACACTTTTTTTACATTTGGTAGAGATCTAAGTTCCCTTAACAATTTCAAATATTCACTATGATCTATTTCTAAGTTTTTGCAGGGGGTAGGATAGAGGCATTGCTTGTTATTACAAACTCCCTGTTTTTCTTGTTTTTTACAGGCCCGTTTTCGGAAATTTGCCGTAGGTCCTCCTACATCGTGGATATATCCTTTAAAATCAGGGTCCCAAACCATTTTTTTAGCTTCAGCTATAATAGATTGGCTGCTTCTAGGTTGAATAACCCTCCCTTGATGGAAGGTGAGGGAACAGAAACTACAACCACCAAAACAACCACGGCTGCTTACTAAGCTGAATTTTACTTCTGTTAAGGCGGGAACACCTCCATCTTTTTCATAAATTGGGTGATATTCCTTTGTAAAGGGAAGGGAATAAATCCAATCTAGTTCAGCTGTTGTTAAAGGAGGAGCAGGGGGATTTTGAACGACATAAGTTTTACTTTTTTCATAAGGCTCTACTAAAGTTTTAGCTGTTATACTATCAGTATTGTTGTATTGGAGCATAAAGTGTTTACAATACTTTATTTTGGATTTTGAGATTTCTTCATAGGAAGGTAAAAATTCTTCATCTACTAAATGGGACAAATCCGATGTTCTATATGCCGTTCCTTTGATAAAAGTTATTTGTTCAATGGGAATCCCACTTTGTAAACTTTCCGCAACTTCAATCATAGATTTCTCAGCCATACCATAAATCAATAGATCTGCTTTAGAATCCAATAATATGGAACGTCTAACCTTGTTATCCCAATAATCATAGTGGGCTAAACGCCTTAAACTAGCTTCCACTCCACCAATAATAATGGGAACATCTTTATATGCTTCCCTTACTTTTTGGGAATAAACTATTGTAGCCCGGTCTGGTCTTAAAAAACCTTTACCTCCCGGGGAATACTGATCGGTTTTTCTCCTTTTTTTAGCAACGGTGTAGTGGTTAACCATTGAATCAATATTACCACTGGAAACTAAGAAGGCTAAATTAGGTTTCCCTAATCTTTTAAAATCTTCGATACTATTCCAATTAGGTTGGGGTATAATGCCAACTTTAAACCCTTTACTTTCTAATACCCTACCAATGATGGCAACTCCAAAGGAGGGGTGATCGACATAGGCATCACCACTTACAATGATAAAATCTAGGGAATCCCAACCCCGTTTTTCCATATCTTCTTTTGAAATAGGTAAAAAATCATTCATCCTTTTCAACTCCTATTAAAACCGAAATATAAGGCTTGTATTTTTAATTTACCCAAGGTCTAAAAGTTTATTAATAAACCCAGTTACCAGCAAAGTTCTGGCAACTGGGTTATTAACCCTTGTCTAACTTGAGACTTATTAAACTTTAATAACATTTCTTCCGTAGAAGATTTCGTACATTTCCTTTTTAAGTTTGTTTCTGATTTTCCGCTTTTCATTGGGGGATAAATCTTTTTTACTGATACCAAATAGATAGTTATCTAAATCGAAGTCTTTTAGCAACATCTTAGTGTGGAAAATATTTTCTTGATAAACATTGACATCTATCATGTGATAACGATCTCTAAACTCAACATCTAAATAGTTTTGAATAGAGTTGATTTTATGGTCGATAAAGATCTTTTTGCCATTAATATCCCTAGTAAAACCTCTAACTTTGTAGTCAATAGTTACAATATCAGTATCAAAGGACTGCATTAAATAGTTTAATGCTTTGAGTGGAGAGATATGTCCACAGGTTGATACATCGATATCAGCTCTAAAGGTACTGATACCATCATCGGGATGGCTTTCAGGATAAGTGTGTACTGTAATATGACTTTTATCTAAATGGGCAGCTACAGAACCTAAAGAAGATGGTCCTGGGGATTCTGCCTCTTCGTTGACATTAGTGTTAAATTCCCCTTCTTCAGAGACTAAAATGGTTACAGAGGCACCTTGAGGTTCATAATCTTGTTTAGCGATATTTAATATATTAGCACCAATGATTTTAGCAACATTGGTTAGAATTTCCGTCAATCTATCGGCATTATACTGCTCATCTATATATTGAATATAGTTAGCTCGATCTTCAGGGGTTTTTGCGTAACAAATGTCATACATGTTAAAGCTCAAGGTTTTCGTCAGGTTGTTAAATCCGTAAAGTTCAATTTTTTTGTAAGGTTTAATTTCCATTGGCAATACCTCCTTTTCCCACGGTATACAATTTAATAATACCACTTTTTTATATTTTTTCAACTAATATATTATGTTTCACAAGGTTATATTATAAATTACTTTATATAATATGTAAAGGGGATAAGCTTATTTTGGTAAGGAATTTTCGAAATATATACTTCTGGAAGGAAAAGCTATAGATACTCCTTCTTCTTCTAAAATAGCCATAATTTTAAAATTAACATCTTCTTTTACCTTTAAAAACTCTCCCCACACCGTGGTTTTAGTAAAACAATATATAAATATATCTAGTGAACTTTCGTTAAAACTGTCAAAATTGACAAAAATAGTTTCAGGATGGATATCAGGATGATTTTTTAACATCGATTCAATCCTTCGGACACAGAGCTGGAGTTTGTGACGGGGAGTGGTATAAGTAACACCTAGATTAAAAGTAATTCTCCTTTTACCCATTTTACTCCAATTGGTTATAGGGCCTTTAACCAAGCTGGAATTAGGAACTGTTACTAAAGCATGGGCGAAGGTCCTAACCTTTGTACTTCTAAAATTTATATCTTCTACTGTACCTTCTACCTGGGGAGTTAATATCCAATCCCCAATTGAGAAGGGTTTGTCCAAAATTATAACAATACCGCCAAAAAAGTTGGCTATTGTATCTTGGGCAGCTAATGCAAAGGCTAAACCACCTAAACCTAACCCTGCAACAAAACCATTGACATCATATCCCCACTCTTGAGCAATTATCGTTGCACTGATAGCAAAAATGATGAAACGAAGGGCTTTGGAAAAAATTGGAATCAAAATTTTATCCATTTCAAACTCTAATTTTTCCGTTAGCTTTTCAAATAAAACGGAAGATGTACTAGCTAAATTGTAAAAAACGGAAGAAATAAGGACAATTATCAAAGACCTAAAAAGCCGGAGAACTACCCCGTAAATTTCAACAGATAGGGGAAGGGTCCTGACTCCTAGGAAAACTCCTAAAAGTAAAATGAAGTTTTTTACAGGCTTACGGAAAGCTAAAGCGATTTTTGTATCGACACTGGTTTTAGTCTTTTCGGTAATTTTTAGAATAATGGGATAAAAAAAACTATCAAATATTTTACTCAGTATATAAAAAATAAATAAGAAAGAAAGGAAAACTGCGGGAATTTGCAAATATTGATGCCAAATTCTTAAAAAATCTTCCATAAGTATCACCTATAATAAAAGTTACTTTATTAATACTTTAACATACTAGGCTGATTTTTCAAGGGCAAAATAAAAAGCTCCTTACCTATTCTTGGCAAGGAAGCTAAAGTTAGTAAATAAATTATACTTTAATGACATTTCTACCATAGAAAATATCATTCATTTCTTTTTTAAGTTGTGCTTTAATTTTCCGCCTTTCCTGTGGAGTTAAATCCTTTTTATCAACACCAAAAAGGTAATTATCTAGATCAAATTTTTTTAGTAGTAATTTAGTATGGAAAATATTTTCTTGATAAATATTTACATCGATCATTTGGTAGCGGTCCCTTGTATCGATATCAATATAGTTTTGAATAGAGTTGATTTTGTGGTCGATGAACAACTTTCTACCATTGACGTCCCGGGTAAAGCCCCTAACCCTGTAGTCTATTGTCATAATATCGGCATCAAAACTGTGGATTAAATAATTCAATGCTTTGAGTGGAGATATATGACCACAAGTAGAAACATCGATATCTGCTCTAAAGGTACTAATACCTTGGTAGGGATGACTTTCAGGGTAAGTGTGAACTGTGATATGGCTTTTATCTAAGTGGCCTACAACAGAGCCGGGAAGGGGTCCTGGACTTTCAGATTCCTCTAGTTCTTCAGGAGGAGAATCAGAAAATACTCCTTCTTCAGAAACCAACATGGTGACTGAAGCCCCTTGGGGTTCATAATCCTGTTTAGCTATGTTTAATATATTGGCACCTATAATCTGGGCCACATCCTTCAAAATTTTGGTTAACCTCTCAGCACTATACTCTTCATCGATGTATTTAATATACCCTTTACGATCCTCTTCAGTTTTTGCATAACATATATCATACATATTAAAACTTAAAGTTTTAGTAAGGTTATTGAAACCATATAGTTTAAGTTTTTTAAATGATTTTATTTTCATACCCTTTTCCTCCCGTTTAGGATTTATTCTTTATTTATATTATTCCTTAGATAGCAAAATATAATCTTTTTAATTGGGTGCGATGGATATATAATATAGTAAAATACTTTATCAGGGGGAAATGATTATGGCTTTTAAAGGAATTTTTTTTGATTTAGATGGGACATTGATCAATAGTATTGATGATATTGCAGATTCGGTAAATACTGTGTTAAAAAAATTTGGTTATCCAACCCATGGAAGGGAAAAATATTTTAAATTTGTAGGAAATGGGATGGAAAAATTGGTTATAAGGGCATTGCCTGGAGATGTCTCTGAAGAAACAATTTTATCAGTGTATAAAGAGACAAAAGCTGAGTACAGTAGGAGATGGAATAAAAAGACCAATCCCTATCCTCAAATAGAGAGATTATTAGAAGAACTTCAAAGGAAAAATATCCTTTTAGGAATACTTTCAAACAAACCCCATGATTTTACTAAAGATGTAGTGAAACACTTTTTTCCAGAATTTAATTTTGCCTTTGTTCAGGGGGCAGAGGAACCTTTTCCCCATAAACCGGATCCTCAATTAGCATTACATATTGCTAATAAACTGGATTTGAATCCTGAAGAAATTATTTATGTAGGAGATTCCGATGTAGATATGCAAACTGCTGTTAATGCCAACTTTTATCCTGTAGGAGTCAGTTGGGGATTTAGGTCTAAAGAAGAATTGTGGGAAAATGGTGCTAAAGTTGTAGTAGATAAACCATTGGAAATTCTCGACCTTTTGGAAAAATAATTTATTGAAAATCAGCATTTCTCATCCTTTAATGTCATATATATAAATGATAACCGAAATGGGGAGGTTTAAATATGTCTAAAATTAAAGAAATAACATACAGTGAATTATTGCCTCAGGTACTGGATAAGTTGCCTAAAGGAGCATTTTTAACCACTAAGTATAAAGATAAAGTCAATACAATGACAATTGGTTGGGGAAGTATAGGGATAATGTGGGGAAAACCTATATTTATGGTAGGTGTGAGATATTCAAGGCATACTTACAGGATGCTCCAATCCTCAGGGGAATTTACTATTAGTATCCCTATAGAGAAAGATCTAAAAAAGGAATTGGCTTTTTGTGGCAGCAAATCGGGAAGGGATATAGATAAAATTTCCCAAACCCGTCTAAATTTAAAACCAGGGTTTAAAGTCAATACTCCTGTAATCGAAGATTGTGAACTCCATTATGAGTGTAAAGTAGTCTACCAACAAAGCATGGATCCAGGCCTTGTAATAGGGGAAATAGATGAACGTTATTACAAAAACAATGACTTTCATGTACTTTTTTACGGAGAAATTGTATCTTGTTATAAATTAGAATAAAAAATCCCCCCTCTTATAAACAAATATACTTTTTTTGTAAAAAATAGAAGGATTTTATCTATGTAAGTAGAATATACAAAAAAGTAAATGTAGGAGGGGGTTCGTTTGAAATTAGAAAAATTAAAAAGGGAATTTTTAACTAGTATTGCTATGGATTTACCAAAGGATTATTTATCCGATGATGAAAATAGAGAAGTCAAAGAGAAGGTTAATAGTTTTTCCAATGAGGCTGAAGGAATTAACTATTTAATAAATCAAGGAATAATAGGCTATGATGATAAAGAAGGAAAATATTACCGTAGTAAAATAAAGGATATAAGTAATGAAGATATAGATCTTTTAATTCAGCTGGAGAAGCATAAAATTTTAAAAGGGATTTACAAATACCTTAAATTAATTTTACTTTTCTTAGTTGGTACAGGAATCTGTTTATCCTTTTTTCAGCCGATTTTCTTAAGTGTCCTTTTATTGGTAGCTATTGTTTATATAGCTATATAAAAAATAAAATTTGGAGGTGAAGCAAAATGGGTGCTAATATTTTAACTTTGCCCTTTTTATTACCTTTACTTTTTGTAGAGATAGCATTAAAGCTTTATTGTTTGTATCTTTTATTTAAGGATGGGGGAGAACATCTGCCTAAGTGGGCCTGGGCCTTTATCATCCTTTTTGTAAGTACCTTAGGGCCAATTAGTTTTTTAATTTTTGGCAAGAGGAGATATTAATGAGATGATACAAGTTGAAGGTTTAGTAAAAAAATACGGAGATTTTCAAGTTCTAAAATCTATAAATTTTACCGTTAAAAAAGGCAGTGTGTTTGGCTTTTTAGGTAAAAATGGTGCTGGAAAGTCTACTACTATGAATATTTTAACTGGTTTAATAAATTTTAATTCAGGAAAAATTACTTTCGATGGTTTGAACTTTCCGGAAAACAAAAATCAGATATTAAAAAAAATAGGCTATCTTCCAGAAAATCCAGTTTTCTATGATTATATGACTGGAGAGGAGTATTTGCATTTTATCGCTGGGGTTAGTGGCTTTCCCAAAGGCTCAATAAAAAATAGGGTAGAAGAGTTATTACATCAAGTTAAATTAACTGATGCCAAGGATCGAAGGGTCGGTGGTTATTCTAGGGGTATGAAACAGCGGTTAGGATTAGCTGTAGCCCTCTTTAACCACCCCCAATACCTCTTTTTAGATGAACCGACATCGGCATTAGATCCACAAGGCCGTTTGGAAATGGTGGAACTAATAACAGAATTAAAGGATAAAAGTATAACTGTATTTTTGTCTACCCATATTTTAAGTGATGTGGAAAGGGTTTGTGATGAAGTTTGTATTTTAGATAAAGGGGAAATACTACTGAGCAGCAGTTTAGAAGAATTACAAAAAAAATACATTCAACCGATTTTTGATATAACCTTTGAAAACGATTGTGCTAAGGTAGCAGAAGAATTAAAGAATTTGCCTTGGGTAGAAAAGGTAGTTCAGGAAAAAAGAAATTTGAGCCTTTATGCTAAAGATTTAGAAAAGGCCAAAAGGGAGCTAATTAATCAGTTAGGAAAACTAGATAACCCAGTAGTTAATTACCAAATACGGCAAGGAAATTTAGAAGATATTTTTATCAGGTTGGTGAATTACAATGACATCATTTAAGGCATATTTTAAAAAAGAGATCTTAGAATCCCTAAGACAAAGCCGTTATATTATTTTCCTAGCAGGTTTTGGAATTTGGGCTTTAGTCAATCCCTTAGGCCTTAAACTTTTGCCTCAATTTTTAGGAGACCAACTTCCTTCAGAGTTATTGGATCAGCTAATCCCTGATAGGGCAGGGGTAATTCAAAACTATATTTCTGATGTCTTTTCTTTAATTATTATGTTTGTGATTTTCCCTCTAATGGGTATTTTATCCGATGAAGTAGGGAGACAAAGACTTATGTTACCTGCCTCTAAAGGTTTATCGATACCACAGATGGTATTAGCAAAGTCTTTCCATTACAATGGAGTAATTTTTGCTGCCGTTTTTATCGGGTTTTTGGTTAACTATTATTATACTGGACTACTCTTTGGAGATGGTGGGATAACAATTTTCCATGCCTTACAATCAGCCATTTTAGTGGCTATTTACTTTATCTTTATTATTTCATTACTCCTTTTTGTCAGTAGTTTAGTTAAAAAAGGAATAATAGCGGGATTAACTGTCCTTGTTTTTAACTATTTATTACCGTTAATTTCTAGTATAGATAAAATAAAGGAATTTAGCCCTTACTATTTATTCCAACGGGCCAGTGATGTTGGCAATGTCTTTGATGAAACGATACTGCCATCCCTTTTGACAACAGGGATTATAATAATAGCTTTAAATTGGTTGGCTATCCATCGTATGCAAAATGTTGAAGTGGTATAAAAAGCACCCTTTGGTGCTTCAGACTGAAGACAAATTATAGACAAAGTCATCATCAGCTGTGGTAATTAAACAAAGATACGATTAAGTTGAGGAGATAGATTTAAGAGCTGATTAGATAAAAGGAAGAAGGGGTGAGGAACAGGACGTTCCGAAAGCTCTATTGAGCCATGGATGGCGAATTAGAGCGGTACCCTTCTTACTTTTAGATAGAAGCCTTAAATCTCGACGTAGAACTTTGTTAGAATGTTTAATTACCACAGCCTTTAAAAAATGACTTTGTCTACAAACTGAAGGGGCTGTCGGGAAATAGGCACCAAAAAAGTCAGCTTGACTCATAAGAGTTAGCTGACTTTTTTATATAAAAAAATGGAAAAGATGATCAAGATTGACCACTTTTCCTTAGTTATATTGTATAATATAACTATGAGAAAAATAAACTGTTATTCCAACGAATTCTATTATAACCAATTTTTCGAAAAAGGGCAACAGGAAATTAATTTTGATCTTTATCAAATAGGATTACCGTCAGACGATCCAGTCTATACCCTAAAAAAAGTAATGGAGGAGATGGATTTTTCTAGCTTAATTGCTAATTATTCAAATAAGGGTAGAAAA
>NZ_FOIF01000004.1 GCF_900111575.1 Anaerobranca gottschalkii DSM 13577
TTTTTATATGCTAGGCAGGCATCCTTAATAGCTTGTTTTGTTATATTATTTGAATAGTCATTAAGCCATGAGTATTCTTTTGTCTTTTTTAGCTCAGTTAATCTTTTCCTAAGTTCTCTATCATTTAAAAATTTACCACCGTTATTATAATTCTCTTGTTCTGTAGCTAAAGCCCAATTATATGCCCATCTTGCTACTCCTGCACATTCCTTTAGTTTAGTTTTTTGTTTGTTGTTAGGTAGAAGCATTACTTTATAGGTTTTAATCATTAGGTTTATCACCCCCTAACAATTTCCTCATTTATAAAATTGTTATAGATATTTAGATTATTTTATAAATATAGTTTAACTGTTAAAAACCTCCTAATCCCATTTTTCCAACACAATCCCACTAATAAATAAAGCAAGAGTTATGCCAATATTTTTAAATACCTTCCAACCCTTTATATTGAGTATTTTTTATATAAATATAATTTTCAAATTATAATAATATGGCAGGCAATGTACGAATTTCACACACACTACCTGCCACCCCTTATCAATTCCCCTTTAATTTTGTCTTTAAAAAAGACATATGTACAAAAACACTACACTATTCTAAACCATATCTTTCTATTTTATCGTATAAACTAGAGCGACTAATGTTTAATATCTTGGCAGTTTTTTGTTTATTTCCCTTAGTCCTTTCTAAAACCCTTTTAATTACTTCTATTTCAGTTTCTTCTATTATTTCTTTTAAGGGGCGAAGGGGACCTTCCCCTTTTGTAACAGTCCTTTGGGTGATGTACATTGGTAAGTGTACCGGTAAAATGGTGTCTGAATCTGTTAAATTTATTGCCCTCTCCAAGACATTTTCTAACTCCCTAACATTTCCAGGCCAATTGTGTCCCCTTAAATATTCTAAGGTTTTAGGGGAAATTTTTTTGACGTATTTTCCCATTCCATTTGAAAGTTTTTCTAAAAGTTTATAGGCTAATATTTCTATATCTTCCTTTCTTTCCTGTAAAGAAGGGATATAGATAGACATTACATTTAATCTATAATAGAGGTCTTCTCTAAACTGACCTTTGGCGACCAATTCTTCTAAATTTTGATTTGTAGCAGCAATTACCCTTACATCAATAGATTTAGGAGAATTACTGCCAATCCTTTCTACTTCCTTTTCCTGTAATACCCGTAAAAGTTTTGCCTGCATTTTAAAGGGCATATCTCCAATTTCATCTAAAAAAATAGATCCACCATTAGCTAGTTCAAATTTCCCTACCTTTCCCCCTTTTTTAGCACCAGTAAAGGCACCTTCTTCATAGCCAAAAAGTTCTGACTCTAGAAGTTCTTGAGGGATAGCAGCACAGTTTACTTTAACAAAGGGATAATGACTTCTGTTGCTAGCATTATGAATGGCATGGGCAAATAATTCTTTGCCAGTACCACTTTTCCCTAATAACAAAACATTTGAGTTAGTTTGTGCAGCTTTTGCTGCCAAATATTTTGCCTGAAGGATCTTTTCACTTTCCCCTACGATATTTTCCCAAGAATATTTAGCCCCTTGTATTTCCTTAAGCTGAGTTTTATAAAGACTAAGTTCACTTTCCAATAACTTATTTTTTTGAATTATATCTTTGAATTCTTCTACATCTTGAAATAAAACCATTCCAAAGCCATATAAAACTTCCCCATTTTCATCTAAAACTGGGATCCGGTGGACAATAGCTGTATGTCCATTTTCAAATTTGTGTTTCCAAGCAATTTCCGCCTTTTTATTCTTAAAAACATAGGGAAAGCGGGAATTTCTATCTACATCTAAAACTTTTTTGCCAATAATCTGTTCTTTAGGATAACCTAAAAAATCGGCGAATATTTGGTTTATCATAATAACTTCTGTATTTTTCCCTATTAATATAATAGGGACCGGTATTGGGTCAAAAATTTTTTCCATCATGGAAATCAACATATTATCAATTACAATTTCATCGAGTTTTTTTCCTTTTGCCTTATTACTCATTTCCTCCCCACCCTTAAATAGTTTCCAATATAATTTATTCTATAACTTTTAAATAAAACCTTTTTGTTCTAAAAAATTAAATTATGTATTATATCAAATATATAAAATATTAACTTTTAATAAAATATTAAATATTCTACTTTTTTTAAACTATTGTGTTTGCTATAATGTTAATTAGGAACTTAAGGTTTAATTTTTAAAAGGGAGATGGGTAAATGAAAAAAATAAATTGGCTATTAGTTTTTTTAAATACCCTTTGTACTGGGGCAACGGCAGTTTTTTTTCTCTTTACTATATTTCAATTAACTATTGCTAAGGAAACTCCTTTTAATTTCAAAGAATCCTATAATCAATTACGGATTACAAATATTTATACCATAAATCAATCTGAAACTGTGGAATTAAAAGAAAAAATCCATACTCTAGTTTCTGATCAAGATGTTGTAATAATTATGACAAATATTGATTTAGTAGGTCTAGCCCTCTATGATCCTCAAGGATATTTTAAGCAATATCCATTAAAAACTGGAAATTATTTAGATTTTTACGATCCTTTGGGAGAAAATGAAGAAATCCACCAAATATTAGTTAAAGAAAATTCCTTTCTTTATAATTCAATGGAAAACAATACTATAATGTTACATGGCAAAGAGTATAAGGTAGTAGGAGTTTACTCTGAAGATCATCCACTAGCAACGGAAAACACCCAATATATTTACAACTTTTTTTCCACTATAGATCTTAGAGGTGAATATGTAATCTATACTGAAAATGAAAAGTTAATTGATGAAATAATTATCTTATTTGATAATTCTGAATATAAAATAAAAATTTTTGAGTTGAAGAAAGAAAATCTTTTTATAACATTTTTAAATCAAGTAATAACTATCCCCCTTTACCTAACTTCTTTTATTGGGATTATTTTTATTTACTTCAATTATTATTTGTATTTCAATGTCTTTTTATCAAAGTTTAGTAAAATTTCTAGTATCCATTTAAGGTTTGGAGCTACTAAATTTAAATTACTTCTGGAATATTCTAAAGAAATATTAATGAGCCTAACTATTGGCAGTGGTTTAGGTAGTATATTTTACTGGCTGTTTATACCTTTAAGAAATGAACAGCCTCCCTTTAAAATATATTTACTTTTACTAGTAGTTTCCATTTCCCTTAGTTACTTGTTATTTGCTGTGGTTTATTGGTTTAAAAAATTTAATGATACAAAATGGAGAGTTGATTATGAGAGGTAGAATATATTATGCTTTAAAGGATATTAAGAAAAACATCTTATCTATAATAATTTTTATGGGGCAGCTTGTTATTTTTACATTCTTTTTGCTAATTGTCATCAATGAATTATTTAATGTTTATTCATACGGAAAAAATATGGAAAAATTATATGATTATAATTTGGTATATTTTAATACCTATTACCACCCTTTAGGAACAAAAGTCACTGAGAAAGTAGATACTACTTTAAAAGAAGTTTTAGATGATAAAAAAAGGGCCTATTCAATTATCGAAAACTTTCCAGTCCAGGATATCCAAAATATCAAAACAGTAGTTGCCTTAGGAAATTTTCAAGAAATCTACGATATCAACCTAGAAAAAGATGATTTTGACAATCAAAGTAAAATCCCCGCTTTGTTAGGCAGAAATGTTAAAAATGTTAAAGTAGGGGACGAATTTTCTTTGAATCTTTTAGATAAAAAAGTGGTTATCGTTGGAGAGCTACCTAAGAATTCCTCATATTTTAAAAGACAAATGGAAGAATCATTAAATAATAGTATCCTTATTTTATCTTCTTATGAAGGATTAGGTCTTTTGCGGTATCACAATGTAGAACAGATAATTACAAATATTACCTTTGTGGATCCCGATATAAAAGAAATAAATGACTTTATTAATAATATGGAAGAAAGTAATCTAAGTTTTACCCCCAATTACTTCAATGACACTGTTTCAAAGTTGTATAGACAAAATAAAACCAACATTTTATTTTTCTTCACTTTCTTCTTATTTACCTTTGCATTTTCTATTTTAGGAATTTTATCTAATTTGATTACATTGGTAGATAAAAATCTACAAGAGTTTGCTGTACATTTACTTTACGGCGGAACATTAGCTGACCTTTACTGGAGGACATATATCTATGTTGCATCAATGATCTTTTTACCACTACTTGCTTCCTTGTATCTCCTTGAACAAACTGGTTTAAAATTTTTTTCTAATCTAACCATGTTAATTTGGGGGGGTATATTAATTGGATTAATTTCCCTTTATCCGTTGTGGAAATTGAAAAATAAAGACTTAGTTTTTTATTTAAGGAGGGATTACTAATGGAAGTTATTATAAAAGCTATGGAAGTAAAAAAAGAATACCTTACTGGTAAAAATAAAACTTTAGCAATAAATAATATCTCCTTTGATGTCTTCAAAGGGGAAAAACTCGCTATAACTGGACCTTCCGGTTGTGGTAAAACAACTTTGCTTAATATATTAGGGTTAATTGTAAAACCAACTTCTGGCAACATAATCATAGATTCTAAAGAAATATCAAGTTTTAAAGAAAGGGAAAGGGCTAGATATCGAAATAAATATTTTGGCTATATAGTTCAAGACTTCGCTTTAATAGAAGAATTTACCGTTTACGAAAATATTGAAATTCCCCTTTTATATACATCTGAAAAAGTTCCTAGAAGTAGAAGGAGGAAACTAATCTCAGAGCTTTTAACACAAGTAGGTTTAGAAGTTAAAATTAACGAAAAGGTTAAAAATTTATCAGGAGGTCAAAGGCAAAGGGTAGCTATAGCTAGAGCTATTGTAAATGACCCTGAAATCATTTTAGCCGATGAACCAACTGGTTCTCTTGATTCTAAGACAGGGGAAGAAATTATGACAATTTTAGATAACTTAGTCCAATTAGGAAAGACATTGATATTGATTACCCACGATAACGGCTTAGCCCAGTCCTGTGATCGACAAATCAAATTATTAGACGGAAAAATTACGGAAATAATATAAAAACAGGCAAGATTTTATCCTAGAAGTTGGGATAAATCTTGCCTTGTTTCTTTGATTACTTTCCTTTATTAACAGCTTTTTCTAAAAACTTATCTAATTTAATGATATACCTTTCATGGATTCCTTCACCTATTTT
Source organism: Anaerobranca gottschalkii DSM 13577 (assembly GCF_900111575.1). NCBI lineage: Bacteria > Bacillati > Bacillota > Clostridia > Eubacteriales > Proteinivoracaceae > Anaerobranca > Anaerobranca gottschalkii. The sequence continues at coordinate 5,161 of NZ_FOIF01000004.1, forward strand.
CTCTAACTGGTCAAAGGCTTCAACCTTAAATAATAATCTTTTCCCTTCAATTTCCAAAAGCTCTGCTACAGCCCATACCGTCATACCCACTGGGGTAGCTGCTAAATGTTTGACATCTAGATGGGTTCCAACGGTAGCAAATCCTTCGGGAAGGTGAGGATCTACAGCCTTTAATGCAGCATTTTCCATCAAGCCTATCATCAATGGTGTAGCAAAAACTTTAACTCCTCCACTGCCAAAGGCCTGGGCAGTATCTACTTCCCCTACCACTTTTTCCACTTTGGCATTCATACCAACAGTTAGATTAAATTCCATAGTGAACCTACCTCTCTTATTTAGGTGGCATTACAGTAGCCATTCCATCTAGTACCATTTGGCCCTTTTGGTTAGTACAAGTTGTTCTTAACTTAACCCTATTTTTTTCTTCAATTATTTCTACTACTTCAACTTCAGCTTTAACTGTGTCACCGATATATACAGGGGCGGTAAACTTTAATTCTTGTCCTAAATATATTGTTCCACATCCTGGAAGTTTCATTCCTAATACAGCAGAAATTAACCCAGCATTGAGCATACCATGGGCAATTCTAGTTTTAAACATAGTATTTTTTGCATACTCTTCATTGGTATGGGCAGGGTTTAAATCCCCTGTAATTCCACCGAAAAGATAAACATCAGTTTCTGTAATTGTCTTTTCAGTAAATGCTTTGTCACCAATTTTTAATTCCTTAATTGTTAAACCTTTCATCCAAACCTCTCCCTTCTAAAATGGCTATTTTAATTCTATAACAAAATATAATATTTTAAAAATTTTTTCTTTAATATTAGGCTTTCCAATAAGGAAAGCCTAATATAATTTTAATTTCCTTACTTTAATTCTTCAAGTAATGCAGGAAGAATTTTGTTAACATCTCCTACAATACCTAAATCAGCTACTTCAAAAATTGGAGCTTCAGGATTTGAGTTAATAGCAATGATAAACTCAGATTCTTCCATACCAGCTACGTGCTGAATGGCACCAGATATACCGCAGGCGATGTAAAGGTGAGGTCTTACAGTTTTTCCTGTTTGACCAACTTGGTGGTTTTTATCCATCCAACCTGCATCTACCGCTGCCCTAGAAGCAGATACCATTCCACCTAGTCTGTCGGCTAACTGTCCTAGAACTTCAAAACCTTCTTTTTTACCTAAACCTCTACCACCAGAAACTAAGACATTAGCATCTTCAATTCTAACTTTTGCTTTCTTTTCTTTAACTTCTTCTACTATTTCAACATTAATATCTGCCTCTGATAATTGAGGAGTTTCTACATGGACTTTACCAGCTCTAGTTTTATCCATTTCTTTTAAAGGCATTACACCAGGTCTAACAGAAGACATTTGTGGTCTGTGATCTGGACAAATGATAGTTGCCATAATGTTACCACCAAAGGCAGGTCTTGTCATTAACAAGTTTTTAGTTTCAGGATCAATATCTAAAGATGTACAATCAGCAGTTAGTCCTGTGTGAACCCTAGCTGCAACCCTAGGTGCTAAGTCTCTACCTATGGTAGTTGCACCAATTAACATAATTTCAGGTTTTCCTTCATTGATGGCATGGGCTAATACCTTTGTATAAGGCTCAGTTGTATATTTTTTCAATAACTTGTGTTCATATACCTTTACAGTATCAGCACCATAGTAAATTAACTCTTCAGCTAATCCTTGTACATTATCGCCTAATAATACTGCTGTAACTTCTGTTTCTAATTTATCTGCAATTTCTCTACCTTTGCAAATTAACTCTAGAGAAACCTTCTCTAAAACGCCATCCCTTTGCTCAACATAAACCCAAACACCTTTATAATCTTGTAAGTTCATTTTAATCTCTCCCTCCTCAATTTAGCTTAGATGATAAATTTTTCTCTAAGCTTATCAGCTATTACTTTTGCAGCTTCTTTCGGTGTTAAGTCTTTATGAATCACACCTTTACCCTTTACCCCTTTTGTAAAGGATTTTTTAACCTTTGTAGGTGAACCTTTTAATCCGATATTAGATCTATCTACATCGATATCTTCTAAAGTCCATTTAATAATTTCTTTTTCCCTGTAAGCATCAAAAATTCCACCTACAGACATGTATCTTGGTTCATTCATCTCTTTTAATGTAGTAATTAAGCAAGGCTTTTTAATTTTAATCCATTGGTAACCATCTTCAAAAATTCTTTTAACTAATAAATATTCGCCATCTAATTTTAAGTCTTCCACATAACTTACTTGTGGTAAACCTAAATGCTCAGCGATTTGTGGACCTACTTGAGCAGTATCACCATCTATCGCTTGACGTCCAGCAATAATTAAGTCGTATTCTAACTTTCTGATAGCAGCAGCTAGAGTTTGGGAAGTTGCCCATGTATCAGCACCAGCAAAAGCTCTGTCAGTTAAAAGGATACCTTTATCTGCTCCCATTGCCAGAGCTTCCCTTAAAGCTAATTCTGCTTGTGGTGGTCCCATAGTTAAAACTGTTACTTCAGCACCAACTTCTTCTTTTAATCTTAAGGCTGCTTCTAAACCACTTTTATCATCAGGGTTTATAATACTAGGTACCCCTTCCCTAATAAGGGTTCCTGTTTTAGGATCTAATCTAACTTCTGTAGTATCTGGAACTTGTTTTATACAAACGATTATTTTCATGACACTTTTCCCTCCCTAATTATTTTAACAGGTTAGCGGCAATAACCATTCTTTGAACTTCAGAAGTTCCTTCATAAATTTCAGTTATTTTCGCATCCCTCATCATTCTTTCTACTGGATATTCTCTCGTGTAACCGTATCCACCATGTAATTGTACTGCTTTTACAGTTACTTCCATAGCAGTTTCTGCTGCATATAACTTAGCCATAGCAGCTTCTTTACTGTGTGGTAAGCCATTATCTTTATGGAAAGCTGCTTTATAGACTAAAAGTCTAGCGGCTTCAACTTTTGTATGCATATCAGCTAATTGGAATTGGGTATTTTGGAAGAAACTTAGAGGTTTGCCAAATTGTTTTCTCTCTTTTACGTATTTAACCGTTTCATCTAAAGCACCTTGAGCAATACCTAGAGCTTGAGCAGCTATACCAATTCTACCACCGTCTAAAGTTTGCATAGCAATTTTGAAACCTTGACCTTCTTTACCTAGTAGATTTTCTTTAGGAATTACGCAATTTTCAAAGATTAACTCACAAGTAGCTGAACCTCTGATACCTAACTTAGCTTCTTTTTTGCCAATGGTGAATCCTGGAGTACCAGCTTCAACAATAAATGCAGAAATACCCTTTACCCCTGCAGATTTATCAGTCATAGCCATAACAATGTAAATATCTGCATAACCAGCATTGGTAATAAAGATTTTAGTACCATTTAAAATGTAATTATCTCCGTCTAGAACTGCAGTTGTTTGTTGGTTACCTGCATCGGTACCGGCATTAGGCTCTGTTAAACCAAAGGCTCCTAATTTTTCCCCTTTTGCCAATGGAACAAGATATTTTTGTTTTTGCTCTTCTGTTCCAAACATGTAAATTGGGTTAGCACATAGTGAAGTGTGGGCAGAAACAATTACTCCTGTAGTAGCACAAACTTTAGATAGTTCTTCTACCGCCATAGCATAAGCTAGATTATCTCCACCTTGTCCACCATATTCCTTTGGAAAAGGAATACCTAAAAAACCATACCTAGCTAATTTTTTCACAGTTTCTACTGGAAACTCTTCTGCCTCATCTACATGATGGGCTAAAGGCTTTACCTCTTTTTCAGCAAATTCTCTGTACATTGTCTGTAACATTTGATGTTCTTTAGAAAAACTAAAATTCATAAACTCTTCCTCCTTTTTGTGAAAGTTCTTTCTTTCACTTTATTTGTATTTTAAAAAATTATTTATCATTAGATAATGTGTTTATCTAATGTTTATAACCGACAATTTATAATAGCAAAAAACATGCCAAATTTTTTAATGATAATAAACCCTTTATTTATCGCCTATTAAAGATTTGATTTTTTAACACCAAACAAATTCTGTCCCGATTTCCGCACACTCCTGCAAGTTGTGTTGGTTTTTACTGTTTGTTTTCCCGGACAATAGTCAAAATTTGTACAGGTTTGTGTACAAAAAAAGACGGCACTTACTGTACCATCTAGCTTTTCAAAAATTTTATGCACTTGTACTCACTTCTCTTTCAGCATATTCCCTAATTAAAATAATAGGTGTTTGTTCTCTATCTTGTCCTGCTGGATTATCTTTTAATAACTTTCTTACTAGATCTTCTTTATCTTGTATTTCTTTATTAGAGGCAAGAATTTCTACACCTAAATCATTGGCATCTACAATCATAGAATCTATATCGTATTTCTCTTTAATTTTTTGGCATACTTTTTCTGGATTTTTAGGGGCAAAAATTCCTTTATCTGCATAATAATCATAAGCTTCATCATTAAAGCCATCTAAATTACTTATACCGTTACCAATTATTTTATAAAATACACCTTTGATGCGGAAGATCTTGCAGATAGCTGCAATAATAGCTGCAAATAGAATTTTCACCGGCCCTACTATATCGATAGCTACTTGCATTTTATATTCATTACGCAACCCTGTACAATGTTTATTCTTAACAACAAATTTAGATAATAATTTAGCTAAAAGAGTAACTTTTACGTCTTTTTTATATATTATATCTCCTTGACTTAAGGCTACTATTTTTTCACTTAAAGTTATAATATCCCCCTTTTGATAGTAGGGAATGACATATTCTTCTATTACTTTATCTAAATCTTCACCTAAAGTAATAAAATGGGTTTTAATAGCATATCTGGCATAATTTTTACCATCAATTTCTCTATATAGGGCCTTTCCCTCATTAGCTTTTAACATAAATTAACACCTTCCAATAACTTTAAAATTATTATTTTAAACTACTTGATAACAAGTAAGTATGCCCATATATTTTTATACTATACAATATAATTATTACAAAATTATTAATTAAATCATAAATTTATTACTCTAAAAGATAATCCCCTGCATACCTAATACCGATAGCTCCTAAAGGTGCTGTAATTACTATAGCTAAAACAGCTAATGCTAATATAATTTCTCCCCTTGGAACTCCCATAGCTAAAGGTATTCCTCCAATAGCAGCTTGAACTGTCGCTTTAGGGCTATAGGCAATTGCACAAAAAATTTTTTCTTTAGTGTTTAAGCCACTTTTAATTAAGGAAAAGAAAACCCCTATACTTCTTGCTAATACACCTGTAAATATCAATAAAATCCCCAAAAGTCCCGCTTCTTTCGCTACCATAATATTTACTTCAGCCCCTACTAATACAAAAAGCAAAAGCTCAGCAAAAACCCAAACCTTATTAAGTTTTGTAGCTAACCTTTGAGCAACTAATGGGATTTTTTGAAGTAACACAAAACCTATTACCATTACTCCTAAAAGTCCTGCTATCTCTATTTTTTCAGCAAATTCTTTTTCCATAGTAACTAATATTAAACCTGCTGACAGTAAAAATAGGACTTTTTTAGTATCCCTGATATGAAATTTTTTAAAAATTTTAATCAAAATTAAGGAAAAAATAAATCCTAATACTATACCCAAGAAAATAGCAACTAAAATTTTTTGTCCTTGAATAAATAGATTAAATTGACTTCCTCCATACAGTCCTAAAAAAGAAGTAAAGATAGTTATAGCAACTACATCATCTATACTGGCCCCTGCTAATAATAGAGTTGGTATTCCCTTTTTTTCGCCTTTTCCTTCATTCATCAATTTTAACATAGAAGGGACAACCACTGCGGGAGATACTGCAGCGATAATAAAACCTAACATTCCTCCTTCAGTAAAATCGAAATTGAAAAAAATAGTACTTAAAAATAAAATTGTCAACCCTTCCAGTAATCCTGGAAAAAAACTCAAAAGTAAAGCAGGTCTTCCAACTTTAATTAATGTATCTTTTTTTATTCCTAACCCTGCCCTTAACAAAATAATTATTAAGGCAATCATCCTTAGTTCAGATGATATTAAAAGGATCTGGGGACTTAAGATATTAAATCCGTAAGGTCCCATTAACACCCCTAAAACTAACATACCTAATAAGCCTGGTAATTTAATTTTTTCAAAAAGAACATAGAACAGTGAACCAAAAATAATTATTATAGCAAGACTTAATAACATCTACATTCCTCCTCTGTCTTGATTTAAAAAACAAAACTCCTACCCTGTCAAGGTAGGAGTCATTAGCCAAGAAATTTAGGCGGTTCTAGTGGATCTCCATCACTAACTTTAGTTGTCAGTTCTATTATACAAATTCAACTAAAATTAGTCAATAAAATAACTCTGAATTTTTCTTATAAAAGGTATATCTGCGGGGGCAAAAAGGTATTCATTTAGTCCTTCGACGGAAACCCAACTGACCTTTTGATGAAATTTTTCTGTAGGTTGCCCTGAAACGATAGAACATAAATAACTTTTTATTTTAACCACCTTGTCCCCGTAATTATGGGTATTTTCTCCAAAGAAATCTCCTACTAAGATTTCAATTCCCAATTCTTCAAAAATCTCCCTTTTTAAAGTTTGTTCAGGGGTCTCACCCTTTTCAACCTTTCCTCCTGGAAATTCCCACAAATTTTCTAAAGAATCCCCTAAAGGTCTTTGGGCAATTAGTATCCGATCCCCTTCTATTATGATAGCGGCACAAACTTCTAACTCCTTATTCCTTTCATTTAATCTTGATGGCTGTATAGTAATATTCCCTCTCATGTCCTCCATGGGGCTGAAAGTCAAACCCCTGCCTTTCCAATTCTTCAACAATTCCTTCTGATTGAGTAGCATCTGCTCCTTCTAGCCTAATAACTATTCTATCATTAACTTCCATATCCTTTAATTGTTCTCTTAACCTCTGCAGGTCAAGGGGAGTTATTTCTGTGCCACAATTAAAGAAGTATTCTTTCATCTAAATTCCTCCCTTAACATTTTCCTCAAGTTTAGTTTGTACTAAATAATAATTTTTAAACACAAAAGAAACCGTCATCTCAAGTTACCTTGAAATGACGGTCTAATTATTTCTTTACCGTATTTTATTGAGAAATGACATTGAAATCTCTAGAACGGCGGCAGAAAGTACCTTCACAACCAATTACAAATACTGTTCCTCTTATATTACTTGGAACTTGCCAATGAAACTCGATGATATTTGTCCTTTGAACTTTTTTAGCTTCAATAAGCCTTGTTTGATTAAAAGGTTGACTTGCAGGGGTAAAGAATAAGAATCCTTCATTTACGTGCATTGGGAACCTAGCTCTAATTATAGTATGTCTCGCTAATCGTACTCCCCCTTCTACAACTGGTAATGGTTTTCCATCTGATCCTAAAAATTCAACTGCAACGGGCTCTGGAGGGTGTGGAGGAGTTGGTGGGTGTGGTGGATGGGGTGGCATTGGTGGGTGTGGTGGATGAGGTTTTTTAGTTGGAACACAAATTCTTTGCCCTACAAAAATAAGTGCAGGATTTGGAATTTGGGGGTTAGCTGCTATAAGTTGTTGTAATGGTATTTGAAAACGTTGAGCTATTAAAAATAAACTATCTCCCTTTTGCACAGTGTAAATGAACCCACTGCAATGGGCTGGTGGAGCTGGAGGTCTGACATTTTGAGCCAAAGGACTTGCCACTTCATGCATGGATCTATTTTTAGCTAACTTTCTTTTCACTTTTTTTCACCACCTTTATAGGTTTTCCCTACATTATATGTCAAAAGATAATTAAAGTTTTAGGACATTTGTGTATTTTTAAAGATATTTACTTTTTCCAAAAAATAACTGTACTTTTTTTTTGCAACAAGCAGGAATTTTGTTATACAACAGCGAATATATTAAGTAATAAATTTTCTATACATTCAGTATTGTGTGTAAAGTTTGAGATTTATTTCACAAGGAAGGAGGGTAGACTAACAATACTGGATAATAGAAAAAAATCTAAATCTAAGAAAAGGAGAGTGTTAGTAAATGGAAAAACGGGAACAGTGGGGTTCAAGGTTAGGTTTTATTTTCGCTGCAGCAGGTTCTGCCATTGGATTAGGTAATATTTGGCGTTTCCCGACAAGGGTTGGGGAAAACGGTGGAGGAGCTTTTGTACTAATTTATTTATTAATTATGTTTGCCATCGGTATCCCTGTTATGATTTCTGAATTCGTTGTAGGTAGAAAAGGGCAGAAAAATATAGTAGGGTCCTTTACTTCTATCAAAAAAACTCCCCTTTGGTATGGAGTTGGATTTATGGGAGTTTTATCAGGATTTTTAATCTTAAGCTTTTACTCTGTAATAGCCGGTTGGGGTGTAAGTTACATTTTTAAATTCATAACTGGTACTTTTTCTGGCAATGTAGATACAGAATCAATATTTGTAGGATTAATAACTAATCCAACTCAGCCACTATTTTGGCACTTAGTATTTATGGCTATGACAACATTTATAGTGTTAAAAGGAATTGGTGATGGTATAGAAAAATACAGTAAACTCCTAATGCCTACCCTTTTGGGTTTGCTTGTTCTATTGGCAATAAGGGCTCTAACTTTAGATGGAGCTTGGGAAGGAGTTATCTGGTACTTAAAACCAGATTTTAGCGAAATCAAAGCAGATACCATTTTAGCTTCACTAGGGCAAGTATTCTTTAGCTTAAGTTTAGGTATGGGTGCAATGATCACCTATGGTAGTTATCTTTCTAAAAAAGAAGATATCCCTGGCAATGCGGTGTTAATTTCCCTTGCCGATCTACTAATCGCAGTATTGGCCGGTTTTATCATCATCCCAGCGGTATTTGCCTTTGGCTTAGAACCTGGAGCTGGTGCTGGTTTAGTGTTTATGACTTTACCTGCAGTTTTTGGTGCGATGCCCTTTGGTAATTTCTTTGGCTTCTTATTCTTCGTTTTATTAACTATAGCTGCTTTAACTTCTGCAATTTCCCTCCTCGAGGTTGTAGTAGCTTACTTTATTGATGAAGTTAAATGGGATAGAAAAAAGGCAGCTTTAATAGTTGGAACAATTATTTTCTTAATGGGTATTCCTGTATCTTTATCCCAAGGTGGAATCACTATCGCTAATATCGACTTCTTAGATCTGTTTGATAAAATTACTTCTTTAGTTTTCTTACCCCTTGGTGGTTTAATGACCGTTATCTTTGTCGGTTGGGTCTGGGGTGGTAAAAATGCCCTTGAAGAAATTCGCCAAGAAGGAGTTAAGTTTGAACTTGGTAATGCATGGTTATTCTTAATTAAATATGTACTACCAATAGTTCTACTTTATATACTAATAAGTGGTTTATTCCTATAATAAAATTTTATTTAATTTAAACTAATAAATTTCAAGGCTATGGCAAACTACAAAAAATTGCCATAGCCTTTTATTTTTTTATTATGGGTTTTAAACTATATTGTTCTGTAGTATAATTTTAATAAACTATTAATCTAATCTGAGGAGTAGAGAATATGCTCAAATCATTTAAGGGAAACACATTATACAAACTTCCTACCCTTTTTTTCGGCTTTATTCTTTGCAGTTTAGGAATTACAATGATGTACAAAGGGAGAGATTTAGGTTTAGGGCCATGGGATGTACTACACACCGGTATTATGAATTACCTTCCTCTAACCTTCGGTCAAGTCTCACAAATGACGGGATTTATTATTATTCTTATTAGTTCATTGTTAGGGGTAGCTCCAGGTATCGGTACCGTGTTAAATATGATTTTTATCGGAATATTTATTGACTTTTTCGATAATAGTCCTTTGTTATTTACCCCCCAAACCTTTGTTGGTAAATTGATAATGTTAATTCTAGGGGTATGGATTTTAAGTATTGGTATTTATTTTTATCTAAAATGTGGTCTTGGAGCTGGACCTAGAGATGGTTTAATGTTAGGTCTCGTAAAAAAAACAAATCTTTCCGTTGGCAGAATAAAAACTTTCATGGAAATATCTGTATTGATATTGGGAGCTTTATTAGGTGGTCAAGTGGGAATTGGAACAATCATTGTAGCCCTAACATTAGGTTATTCTTTACAAATTGTTTTCACTATAGGAAAGTATAATTCAAGGGATATTATTCATAGAACTTTAAAGGATGAATTTTTATCTTTATCAAAAATATTTAACCAAAAAGAAAGGAGTTTATTATGAAAATTACACTAACTGAAGAAGTGATGGGATATCTAAAAGAGAAAAATAAACAGGTAATTACAGTCAATTTGGTAATAGGTGGTTCCTCTTGATGTGGGCAAACTTATAGGTCTGAGGTTCAGACTAAACCCCCAAAAAAACTGGATAATTATTATAAATATGAAATAGAAGACATAACTGTTTACGTAGATAAAGACTTACCTGTTGATAGAGAAAAAGGTCTTAACATTACTTTAGAAGGTTTTTGGTTATTCAAAGTTTTAAAGGTAGAAAACAAACTGTAATGGGAAGGGTTAGACCCTTCCCATTATTACTTCTATGTTATGTTCCATTCCATCATCTTGTAAAGTGATAGGGAAATTTGTCAGGTTACCATCTAAAAATACCTCTTTAACCCCTTTATTATATTTTTCTGGGTTTCTTACCGTAATTAAATATGATGTTTCTCCATAGTTATACTTGATGGTATATTCCTGCCAGTCTTTAGGAATACAAGGATCAACCGTCAGTTTATCCCCTGATAACTTAAATCCAATTATATGTTCAAGACCTACTCTATACATCCATCCAGCAGCACCGGTGTACCAAGTCCAGCCACCTCTACCTATATGGGGTGCTACAGCATATACATCGGCAGCTATCACATAAGGTTCCACCTTATATGTGGATGCTTCTATAGGTGTTCTTGAATGATTTATCGGATTAACTAAATTGAACAGTTCCCATGCCTTATCTCCATCTCCCTTTAAAGCATAGGCTAAAATAACCCAGATTGCTGCATGGGTGTATTGCCCTCCATTTTCTCTAACACCAGGTACATAGCCTTTAATGTATCCAGGCTGTTGATCACTTTTATCAAAGGGTGGTGTAAAAAGCTGAATTAAACCTTGATCCCTTTTTATCAAATACTTTTCTACTGAATCCATAGCCATTTGGATTCGCTCGGTATTTTTACCTCCTCCAGATATTATGGACCAAGTCTGTCCTAAAGAATCAATGATACATTCGGTATTTTGAGAAGAACCTAATGGTTTTCCATTATCATAGAAAGCTCGGAGATACCACTGACCATCCCATGCATTTTTTTCTATATTTTCCACTATTTCTTCTGCTATTTTTTCATACCTAGCTGCCCTATCACTTTCTCCCATATATTCTGTTATCCCTTTAAAATCTTGGAGAATTTTATACAAGAACCAGCCTAACCAAACACTTTCCCCTTTACCTTTATTACCAACTGTACTCATGCCATCATTCCAGTCTCCAGAACCCATCAAAGGGATACCCCTTTCTCCAAATTTAAGGGATCTTTCTATGGCTCTAATACAGTGTTCGTAAACTGAAGCTTTTTCCATAGAAATTCTGGGGATTCCATACCTTTCATCTTCCCTTCCTAAGGGTTCATCTTCTAAAAAATGAACCTCTTCTTTGAGAATTTCAAAATCCCCTGTCCTCTTTACGTAATCGGCGGTAACTAATGGCAGCCATAATAAATCATCGGAAAAACGGGTTCTTATCCCTTTATCTCCAGCCCCTGGATGCCACCAGTGTTGAACATCTCCTTCTACAAACTGATGGGCACAATGGAGTAATATTTGCTCTCTAGTAACAGTTGGTAAATTAAATACTAAATTCATCGCATCTTGTAATTGATCTCTGAATCCATAGGCTCCACCGGACTGATAAAAGGCAGATCTGGCCCAAATTCTACAAGAAAGAGTCTGATAAACTAACCAGCCATTTAACATCAAATCCATAGATTGATCGGGGGTTTGGATTTGGATTTTCCTTATTAACCCTTGCCAGAATCTGGTTACTCCTTTTAAGGCATTTTTACACTGGGCCAATGACTTATATTTAGTTGCTAAGTCAAGGTACTGTCCATCAACATCATACCCTGTTATAAAAGTCAATTCTGTTTCTGCTAAAGCCTTTAGTTCAATGGTTGTTTGAATAGCTGCACAGGGTTCCAATCCAGCTCCAACTTTGTTGCTCAACCTTTGATATTTTAAAGCTAATGGATTTGACATATCTCCTGTTAATCCAATAAACTCCCGGCGATCTCCAGTATAACTATCTATTTTCTCTGATGAGGTTATAAAAGCAACTCCATTGGAGAAATCAATGTTATAAGGATTTTTTACTACTAAACTTTGGGTTTTCTCACAAAACTCAGTTATTATATAATTCTTAGTAGTTTGTTCACTTACCCCTAGGACTGGTTTTAAGTAATAGGTTATGGTAAGTTTTCTCTTTTCCCCTGATCCATTTTTTAATTTCAACAAACTAATTTTAACTGAGTCTTTTTCAGGTACGAAAACCGTTAACTCTTGGTTAATGCCATTGCTATTATGGTTAAAAGTTGTATAACCAATGCCATGACGGACAGTATAACTTTCTTTTTCTCTAACGGGGAGTGGAGTTGGAGTGAAAATTTTTCCTGTTTGGTCATCCCGGATACAGATAACTTCCTCTGAAGGGTCTGATACCGGATCATTAGACCAAGGAGTGATTTTATTTTCTCTACTGTTTTCTCCCCAAATAAATCCAGAACCACTTTCTGATACTAAAAAACCAAATTTTTTATTGGCTATGACGTTTATCCATGGTGCCGGGGTTTGTTTTTCCTCTTTAAGGCGGATTATATATTCTAACCCATCCTCTGAAAAGCCACCATATCCATTATAAAACTGAGTTCTTAATGGTTCATCTATACTGAGATAGCTGATATTTTGAGGTAAAAACTCCATTTCTTTTACATCTGGTGGAGTATAGGAAAACTCTATTTGACGGCTTAAAGCCCCTTTATCACCATGAATAATAATCCTGGCTACACTGTACAGTAAAGTTACATCTTCCTTAGCCATTTGTTTTGCATTCCTAATAAATACACCTCCAGGGGTATCTAGTAAATGCCTACCATGGCTAACAGAGACCATATCATTTAACATCTGTTGCAATGGTTGTAAGTAACTACTCTCTTCCTCATTTAGTACTACTAAATCCACCTTTAGTCCTTTAGATGTCCAATATTCATGGGCCTTTAGAAGACTTTGGAAAATAGATGCCTCTTCTGAATTTTTAACTACTAATAGAACAATTGGCAAATCTCCTGAAATCCCATAACTCCACAGGGCGGTTTGGTTTCTATTATTTTCTTTAATGATTTCTCTATATCTTTCTTTAGCAGGGCTAAGATAAATTAAAGAAGAAATCATATCTTGATAAATCTTCAATTCTTCCTTTTTAATATCCAAAAAGGACATTTCAACTTGACTTCTGGTATAGGCAAGATCAAAGCTTCGGATTATTGTATTGAAATCCCGATACTTCTTGGCTAAATCCAAGACTTCATCTTTACTATCACCAATCCCTGTAATGAATGTAACTTGTACCGAACCTCCAGCGGGAACATGTACCTTTTTCCTTAAACTAAAACAGGGATCTAAAACTATACCAGTAGAATCAGTTAATGGGTTTTGATAAGCAATAGCATTTTTAATATTTTTACCTCTGCCAATAAAATTACCTCGCATAGTCTCATATTGTAATCCTCCCACAGATTGACCATTGACTACTATTGTGTGAAAACCCCATATTTCCCCTTTATGTTCTTCCCTAGGCCGTCTAGAAGCAATAAGGCATTCATATTCAGGGACCATTTCTGTCCGCAAGAATAAATTACTGAAAGCAGGGTGGGCTAAGTCGGCAAGATGGTTTCCTAAAACTAGTTCCATAAAGCTAGTAACTTCGATGGCAGCATCTGTTACATTGTGGTTAGAAAGGGTTATTTTCCTAATCTCTACATTATCTTCTGATGATACAGTAACTTCCATTTTAGTCGTTATATTATCATCATGGCGATAATATAGAGCTTTATCATTATAAAACTTGACTTTATAACTATCTCCTTCATCCCCTAGTGGTTCATACCCAGCAGACCACAGTTTATCATCTTTTTTAAAGATGATATATGTTCCATATTTACCTATAAGGGAGTCTTCTCTCCATCTAGTTATATTATTGTCTAAACACTTACTATATCCCCCTCCCCTTTCATTTAGCATTACTGAGTATCTACCATTGGTTATTATGTGACAGCTAGGTAAGTATGGTGTAATCCCTTGGTACTCCCGGATTAACTCTTCTCCTTTAGTTACATATGTGGGAAGATAATCTTCAACTTCTTTAAATTCTTTAGTTATAACAGCCCTTACTGGAACCCTTTCTTGTAATAAAGTTTCCCCTGCCCTGATCATAGGGTTTTGGTGAAAACGTTTTTGTAGGATATTATCATATAGGAAGTTGTCTAATGCCATAAGGATCATCCCTTGATGATGGGCCATAAAACTTTTAACTATTTTTTTATCTTTACCGTGAATTATTGATCTTGCGGGGGTGTAATCAACAGCTTCATATAAACCATATTGACCACCAAGTCCTTCATTTAGTAATTTTTTTAAATTTTCTATAACCCCTTTAGGGTCAAAGGAAATTGCCAAAATACAAGCATATGGTGAAATAACGGTATCATTGGTCAACCCCCTTTTTAAACCGAGTTCCGGTATACCAAAGGCTTTGTACTGATAATTCAATGCTAAATCAAAGGTATAGTAACCAGATTCAGATACACCCCAAGGAACCTTCCTTTTCTTAGCATATTTCTTTTGGGCTAGTATTACCCCTTTGTAGGTCTCATCTAAAAGGGTATCTCTATAATTTTTCAAGAGTAAATTAGGCATAAAATACTCGAACATGGTACCGGTCCATGATACTAGGCTCCTAGAACCATCAACTATAGATAATCCCCTACCTAACTTAAACCAGTGTTTCTTAGGTATTTCCCCTTTACTAATGGCAAGATAACTGGTAGTTCTAGCTTCTGAAGCCAGTAAATCGTAGTATGAATTAGTCAATCTCTCATCATCGACATTATAGCCAATGGAAAAGAGGTTTCTTTTAGAATCATAAAGGTAGATAAACTCTGTTTCTTCAATTATAGTTTCTATAGTTGAAAGGAGTTCTTTTACCTTTTCTTCAGAAACAGTTATCTTATCCAGCTTTTCTATTATCTTTTCTTTTAATCTAGCTATTTTCTGATTCTCTATTTCTTCATCCTCTATCTTTTGAAGTAACTTTTTGTATAGCCCTTTTAATTTGTTAATGGTATTGCTATTATCTAGTTCCCTTAACAATGTTTCTATTTTAGGAAATTCAACATATTCATTTGGTTGATCCTTTAAATAAAATTCTTCTAGTTCTCCTCTAAATTCTTGGAGCATACTATTATATTTTTTCTGCCAATACCCCTGTTCAGTTGTTCCCTTTAACCCTTCTAAAACCTCATTATATTTAGTGACACCCAACCCTTTAGTCTTTATATCTGTATTCTCTAACATAAATAGCATTTTACTATCTTCAAAAACTTCTGCCAAAAGGGCAGTATCCCTTAAACCTAATAACTTGTTGTAACAGAAAATCTCTTCATCACCAAATTCCTCTAAAGCTTCTTTAATAACTATTAAGTTACTAATGAAGTTTCCACTATCAACGGTGGAAACATAGGCTGGTTTTAGAACTTCAAGGGTGTTAGTGTCATACCAATTATATAGATGCCCATGCCAAGTTTCCAGTTTTTCCACAGTTTTCAAAGTATTTTCTAACCTTTGGAGGGTTTCTTTTACAGTTAGGTAACCAAAATCCTTAGCTATTATCACCCCTACTAACATACAACCAATATTGGTAGGAGAAGTTCTATTAGCTAAACCTTTAGGAGGATATACCTGATAATTATCTGGAGGAAGATAGTTATTTGTTTCATTAGCGAAATCTTCATAATAGCTCCAGGTTTTCCTAGCTAATTCCCTTAACAATTCAAAGTCTTCCCCTGACAATCCAGCTTTTTCTTCCCCAAAAGAGATATCCTGACTAATTTTATAAGCTATATATGGGGATACCGCCCAAAGAAAGACTATAGGTAAAGCATAAACAATATTTTGTGGAATGAAAAATAACACTCCAAAAATGGTAATTAAAGTAATAATTAACCCCGACTTCATCCTTACAAAATAACTTTTTAGATCATTTTGCAAACTTCTTTCCTGATCTGCTGCTGTAACCCATTCTAACATATTCTTTTTTGTAACAAAAACTCTGAATAATGTTCTAGTTATAGCATCTAATAACATATACCCTTGATAAGGTAAAAAACAGAAATTGAGTATAACCTGATACCAAAGGGCTGAAACACCATAAAACTTCCGGACATTTGTTTTACCATTATAACCTTTTTGGCTTTGCCCTACTCGAAAATACTCTATCGTATTTAATAGGGCAGGAAAAAAGGCAATAAAAAGCCCTATAAATAATAGCAGCCCTTGTCCTTTGTCAACAAAAAGTAAAGTCATGATAAAGAAGATTAACAACTTTACTGGAACTAGACTTCTTCGAAGATTATCAAAAATTTTCCATTTAGAAAGGGTAGATAAAGGATTTTTTACCCAATTATTTTCCCTATCCCTTACTTTACTAAAAAGCCAAGGAAGTAGCTGCCAATCTCCCCTTACCCAACGATGTAACCGCATAATATATGAACTAAATTTAGCAGGATAGCCATCAATTAACTCTACATCAGTGGCTAACCCTGTTCTTAAGTAACATCCTTCCAATAAATCATGGCTTAATACAGAATTCTCAGGAATATTTTTGTGTAATATTTCCCCAAATACCTTAAGATCATATATTCCTTTGCCTGTAAAAATCCCATGGGAAAACAAGTCCTGATAAATATCAGAACTGGCAGTGGTATAAGGGTCAATACCTCCTTGCCCTCCGTAAACCTTAGAGAAAAAGGTTTTGTTAGAACTTTCCACTGCTACCCCTATTCTAGGCTGGATAATACCATAACCTTCTTTTACAATATTGTTCTCTCCTATGATAGCTTTGTTTAGTGGATGAGCTATAATCCCTACAAGTTTTTTTCCGGTAGAAATGGGTAGTTGAGTATCGGCATCTAAAGTTATGACGTATTTTATCTCTTCTTTGGGAATTCCAGTAATCACATTGAAAGTAGTGTTATTACTTCCCAATAGGAGATTATTAAATTCTTCAACTGCTCCCCTTTTTCTTTCCCAACCCATCCACTTTCCTTCATTGGAGCTGTAAACCCTTTTTCTTATATATAGGAAGAATCTATTTTCCCCATATTTTTCATTTAATTGTTTTATTTCTTCCACTGCACAATTAATTATCTCTTGATCATTTTCACAGTTTTCTTCTTTAGAATCCTTTAAATCAGCCAAAAGGGCAAAGTAAAAGTTAGGGTCTTTATTTCCTTGATAATGGGTTTCCAATTGTCTAACCAATTCTTTTACTCTATCTATATTAGGAAGTAGAGTAGGAACAATAATAAATGTGGCATTTTCTCTACCTACCCCTGTTTTAAATTCTAATCTTGGTAATATTTTAGGATGGTAAATTTTTAACAGGAGATAATTAATTAGATGAACTACTACATCACTAACTGGTATAATTAAACTTAAAGAAAATAGTAAAGACAAAATTATGTTATTCCAATAGTAATTGGTAATAAAGAGAAAACACAGGGAGATTCCTAAGGTCAATGAAATAATAGGAGTAATATAGATCCCTAAAGGATTAGAAAGGGTTTTTAAGCCCTTAGCTTTTAATACTGAAGTTAATTCTTTAACCCCTTCATCTATAATATAAAAACCAACATGGGCATACTTATCCCTATAACCTTCATCCCACTTCCTTTGAGCTAAATCTACTGCAACTTGAGCAATTTTGGTTTCAGATCTATTTAATTTATTTGATAATCTTTCAATCTCTGTTCTATAGTAATCTCTAGATTCAAAATCCATTTTTTCGTAAATCTCTAAAGGATCATTCCTCAATATCTTTTCTACGACATTGAGGGATTCAAAAATATCATTCCAATCTAATGTAGATATGGTATTTAAACTGATGATGGAATTACCGATAGATATTTTTCTAGCAGCTTGTTCTCTATGTTCCTCTATTAATAGCTGTTGGATAGATGTGTTAAACTCCGATAGTTTTTTTTCTAAAAAGCTAACTACATCTCCTGTTTCTGTGTCCATCCTCCTCAACTGTCTCAATAAATGCTCTACAAAGGCTGGACTTACAGAGTCAGCAAACTCCATCTTTTCTTGTAAATACTGGATAATCTTCTCTGGTTCTTCCTTAGCTAGCTCTTCTGCTTTTCTCCACCATTTTTGATTTTGAGAAATATCTCGGCAGATAATATTTATGTTTTTGATTAATGCAATCCTTGCCATCAAGGAAATCGACCAAATTTCCCCTATGGATAATATCCTTTGGCTTTGATAACCTTTAATAAACTCCATTAAAGTTTCTTCTTCAATTTTCCCATCAGTATGGGATATATAGTCTAATAAAAGGGCGTAAACCCTCGGATATCCTTTAAAGACACCACTTTTTATTGTATACAACTTTAAAAATCTGTCTTTTAATAAATTTAATCTTACTTCCTTTACTTGTTCTTCAACTTTATAAAAATTATCAAGTAACCACTCGGAAGCTGGGCTCATAGGTTTTTTGTTTTGAGCTTCTATACTAAGTTCTTTATATACCTTAACTATTTCACTAAAGGTCTGATCTAGCTTCTTAATTAAGGGTCTAATGGGTTTAGGTTCTGAGTAAATCTTATGCTGTTTAGCTATTTCTTTAGCGTGATTCTTCAATTCTTCTCCTGTCAATATAACATCTTTTAATGATTCAATAGTTTGTAATTCAATTTCTTTTTTTGCTAGACTCATTTACTATCAACCCTTTCCCTTAAATCCTTCATTTTTTCGTCTCTAATATTCCCTTTACTTTATCTGTAAAAAACTCACAAAGCTCCCTAGCATACTCCTCTGTTACACCTTCAGCATATATCTTGAAAACAGGTCTTTCATTGTCAGGAAGAATTACTCCCCAACCTCGTTTATCTTCAATTCTAACCCCTTCAAAAAGTTCTTTATTAGTAATTTGATTTTCCATCATCAATTCTTTTATTACCCTTCCTTTATCCTCCCAGTTACATGGTACTTCCCTTTTTTGGTAATAAAACTTGGGTAATCCATCCATTAAATCCTTTAATTCTATCCCTTTTTGCACTAAAAAATCCAAGATTATCCCTAATCCCCATACAGCATCATAATTAAGAATAAATTGTAGGTAATTTCCTAAACCTTGATCATCCTTTAACATTTCATTCATTACCGCTGAGGGGCTATTTTTAGTTCTAATTACAGGGCAATTATATGTTTTCCCCAAACGATCCACCACTTCGGGGAAGGTATGGGGTGCAATTAGTTTTAGTTTTTCACCTCTATTTAACAAAATTTGATATACCAAGATTTGATAAGCTTCTTCCGCTACCATTCTTCCCCTGTTATCTATTAACACTAAAGATTCACCGTTTTCCTTAATAACAGCAGTTAAAATATGCTGACCCTTCCAGGCCTTTGCCCTGATTTTATCCATTACATGGCCATGGGAAATGTTATCTACAACTTTCCCGATAACCTTACAACCTAGCCCTTTCAAAAAATCAGTCCCTATTTCTAAGGCTTTTAATGAGCTGGAAAGTAAATTAACAGAAGGAGCAACTTCTTTAATTCCTTTCAGATTAGAAACATATTTTTTCCCTTCTTCTATGTAAAAATAATCTAGGTTATCTACTTGGATTACCTCTTTAATCTCCCCTACATCACAACGTTTTACCCCTTCAGTACAAAGGAGATTTTCTAGTTCCCTTTCTACACTTTTTGAAATATTAGCTCCTTTTTCATTTAGAAATTCTATACTGATAGTATTTGGTTTTAAGGCATCACCTTTAACATGGATTCCACCTAATGCATTAAAATGTCTAATGGCAAATCTAGTCATGGGCAAAATAGAATCCCTTACATCAATTACCCTTTGTCCTGTTGATTGGACTCCTGCTATAAAGGCATTTTTTATCAATGAAGAGCCTTTACTATCATCACCACCTACTACTATTGCCCCTTCCTTTTTAAAAACTGAACCAAAGGAACAACCTAACTTTGCTGCAAATTCCGGAGTCATATCGATGTTGATATCACCTTTTACACTTCGATTCCCAAAAATATTTTTCTTACTTTGAGTACCCCAAATTAGATTTTGAGTTAATACAGTTCCTTCTTCCACCCTTTTTTCCGGCCAAATCTTTACTTCTGGTTTTACAGTACTATCTTCTTTCAAAATACTTCCTTGACCGATCACGGAGTTTTCATAGACCTTAACCCTAGAGGATAATTGAACATCTGAACAAAGGACAGCCCCTCTAATTTCACAAAAATTGCCTAATTTTACACCGGTCCAAAGGGTAGAGTTTTTTAATGTAGAACTAGCCCCAATCTTACAATTATCACCTAAGACAGTATTAGGTCCTAATTCTACTCCATCATTTATAACACAGTTTTTACCTATATATAACGGGGGAATTAACTTAGCTTTTTTGGAAATTAAAGTACCTTCATCAACCCAAATACCCGGTTCTATTTCTTTTGCATAGACTGGTAATTGGAGATTTTCACTGAGCATATAAAACTGGGTTTCTTTATAGGAAGTTAAAGCTCCTATATCATTCCAGTAGCTATCCATTACATAACCGTACATGGGAATTTTTTCTTCTAATAATTTAGGAAATAGATCTTTACTAAAATCAAAGGTATCCCCTTTTTGATAATAGTCTAGGACTTCAGGTTCCAAGATATATATTCCTGTATTAATGGTATTACTAAAAACTTCTCCCCAACTGGGTTTTTCCAAAAATCTAAGGATTTTCCCATCAGAGTCTATTATTACTACTCCGTATTCTAAGGGAACTGGTTCTTTTCGGAGAACTAAAGTTGCTTTAGATTTTTTCTTTTTATGAAACTCAATGGCCTGAGTTAAATCAAGGTCTGTTAAAGCATCACCACTAATGACAATAAAGGTTTGATCTAAAAAATCTCCACAATTTTTAACACTCCCAGCTGTACCTAATGGTACTTCTTCCACAAAATAATTTAATTTTACATTTAATTGTTCCCCAGTTCCAAAATAGTCGATAATCTTCTCTGGTAAATACGCCAAGGTTACTGCAATATCTGTAATTGAGTGTTTACTTAATAAATTGATAGCATATTCCATCACCGGTTTATTTAAAATAGGTACCATTGGCTTAGGTAATCCACAAGTCAATGGCCTAAGTCTTGTTCCCTTTCCTCCTGCCATAATTACTCCTTTTATAGTAACCACCCCTTTACATATTTTAGATATTTTTATTTTGTGAAAAATCCTTGTTATTCATTCATAAAAAATAGAGTATCGCAAAACTACTGGTTAAGTAGTTAGCGATACCCTTTTTAGTAAACGGGGTGGTCATTTTGCCACTCCCCTTGATATATCAGTTTACCATCCCTATACCATTTACCTTGCCCATGGCGTTTGCCGTTATAAAATTCTCCTTCATATAATAAACTGCCATCTTCCCTATATTGTTTTCCTTCTCCATGAAAAATCCCTTCAACAAATTCCCCTTCATACCGCAAGGTACCATTATCATAATACAGCTTACCTTGTCCGTGGTATTTACCGTTTACATATTCACCTTGATATTTCACCACCCCATCCTTTGTATACCATGTACCAAATCCATGGGGTAAATTGTTTTTCCATCCCCCTTCATACCAAAGGGAACCGTCTTCATAATACCATTTTCCTTCTCCCTGAGGAACCCCATTGACAAAATCTCCTTGGTACCACAATGTACCATTTCTAAAACTTTTCCCTTGTCCATGTTGCCTGCCTTTATAAAATTGACCTTCATAAACCACCTGATTTTCTTCATTATATATAATGCCATATCCATGAAAATCTCCTTCAGAAAATTCTCCTTCATAATATAATTTACCCTCTTCAGTATAAAGCTTTCCTTTACCGTGGAACTGCCCCCCTTTCATTTCCCCTTCGTATTTTAGCGTCCCATCTTCATAGTATACTTTTTTGATACCACAACCAGCTTGTACAAAAACTAAAAAAATAAATAATACTAAAAGAATTTTTTTATATGTACACCCTTTCATCAAATCAATCCCTTCTCAATTTTTACTACAATTATATTACATATAGCTAGAAAAATGCAAAAGTCAGTGTGGGGGCACTGACTTTTTACTCCTTTATCTAATTTGGAAAGATCCTCCATATAGATATTGACCAACACCTGCTTTTTCAGCATAGAGGAAAGCGTGGTACGTAGTTCTAGGTAAGTTATTTCCATTTATTTTGCCATCCCAGAAAAATTCATGATAACCTGGAGCTACATTTTGAATTACTAAAGCATCTCCAACATAGAAGAATGGTGAATCCCTATAAATCCATACTTCAAATAAATCAGCACCACCTGGTAAGTAAGTCCAAATGATAAAACCACCATCTACTGGTACTATTCCACCATGGGTTATCCTTGGATAATCTGGCTCTCCAACAAATAAAATTGCTGGAATGCTGTAAGTGTTGACTCCATCGGATACAGTTATTTTACCTTCGTAATACCCAGGTTGAAGTATATTAGTATCCACTTGTACGTTTAGATTTACCCCCTGAGTTTTTCCAGGATTAACCCTTAAGTTATTACTGGTCATTACTTTTATTCCTTCAGGATTACCGAAAAATTCTACATCAAAGTTATAAGTAACCCTTTGATTTGATAAGTTTTTAATTGTAAAGCTTTGTCTTTCTACTTGTTTACCACTATCTTTTATAAATTTTCCAAAAGAGTAACTACCTGGGATTATTAAAGTTTCAGTATTCACTGCTTCTTTAACCCTTATACTACCTGCTCCTTGAGTATTGTGGGGATAAGGTTTACCTGTAACAGGGTTAATTAAAACCTCAGCAGTATTCATCAAAGCTGCTTTAACATCATCTACTCCCCAATGGGGGTTTTTCTGTAAAATTAAAGCTGCAGCCCCTGCCACATGGGGGGAAGCCATACTTGTTCCTTGCAATGCTGCATAACCTCCTGGAACTGAACTTACGATTCCTACCCCTGGAGCTACCACATCAGGTTTGATCATCCATGTTTGTGCGGCAGGTCCCCTTGAGGAAAAATCAGCTACTTGCTCTGGAACTACTCCAGTTTTCTCGATATTAAATTTAACTTTATTATATCCAGCTTGTAATTGAGCCAACATTTTTTGTCCATCTACATTATCTAATTTGATTGTAGGTAAGTCCATACCTGGAATGTAAAAAGGTATTTCCCCTGCAACATTATTAAAAATTATAGCTGCAACGGCCCCATTATTTTTAGCATTTGTAACTTTATTTACAAAAGGAATCTCTCCTCTGATTATTAAAGCCACTTTTCCTTGAACATTTTTCCCTACGAAATCAACTGGTCTTCCTAAGCCAACATAAACAAATTCATATTCTTTACCATCTATATTTAATAAAGCATTGTCATTGGGGAAACCCATAATTTTGCTGGTAGGATAAACTACCCCTTCAGATGTAAAAATTTCTACATCATAGAGATTATAAGGTAGTTGAGTAGCACCTACAGATATAGCCCTTCTTGAAGCAGCTGGAGATCCAACTGTCCAGTTATTAGGCCCTGAATTACCATTAGAAGTTACTGCTACAACCCCTTCAGCCATTGCCCAGTCTAAGGCAATACTAGTAGCCCAGTCTGGAGAATTCAAAGTATTTCCTAAAGATAAATTCATGATATTTGCTCCATCTAAAACAGCCCTTTCAATACCTGCAACAACATCTTGAGTTGTTCCACCTTGTGGTCCTAAAACCCTATATGCTAACAATTTTGCTTCAGGGGCAACCCCTTTAATTAAACCATTTCCAGCAACAGTTCCTGCTACATGGGTTCCATGGTATTGCCCAGGACCTTCCTGGGGATCATTATCATTATCTACAAAATCCCAACCCTTATAATCTCCAAAGGCATGGGCTAAATCTGGATGAGTATAGTCAACACCGGTATCAATAATTGCCACTGTTATTCCTTTACCGGTAATTCCTTCTTCCCATAAAAGTGGAGCACCAATATATGGGGCACTATCTAACATCTTAGGATGAATTACTTCCCAGTCTAGAGGAATGATTTCAGTATTTACTTCATAATGTATATTTGGATATACTGCCTTTACCCCTGGAATACTCAATAATTGAGGTATTTGGTTTTGAGGAAGGTTTACTGAAAAGCCGGAAAATACATGATAGTATTTTCTATAAACTTCCACTCCAGCAACCCTTCTTCCTAATTCCTCAACTACATTATCCGCTGCAGCCAACACTTTTTCTTTAGTTTGTTTTCGGCCAGTGTGTTTTCCTTCAACCACTGATGGTTCATCCAATTCTACTATAACTGTAACTAACTCTTCAGACCGAAGGTCAAATTCACCATAAAGTTCTGCTAAATTATACTTATCACTATAACTTTTCTGATTAGCCATTCCTGTTGTACTAAAAAATGCAACCATGGTTAAGATTATTAAAAATATAGTCAATTTAGTTATCCTATTCATCTATTCACTCTCCCCCTTATATTTTTGAGTTAGGTCCCCCACCCTAAACTCAATAAATTATATGGTTATTTTTTAAAAATTATAACAGCAAAAAATTTAACCCTTTAAAGGATTTTACGGCAAATAGTTTAAAATATTATAAATTTTTATGCTATTATCTTGACTTTATGACACTTCTGTCATATAATGGTGACAAAGGTGTCATAATCGAAAATAAACTGTTGAAAAAACATAGATGGAGAAAGGAGCAATTTCCGATGCCTACTCAAACCTTTTTCAATTTACCCGGAGATAAAAAACAGCGGATTTTAGATGCCGCTATAGAAGAGTTTTCTAGTTACCCCTTTAATGAAGTTTCCGTCTCTAAAATCATTCAAAAAGCTGAGATTCCAAGGGGCAGCTTTTACCAATATTTCTCAGACCTAAAAGATCTGTATAAATTTCTTTTTCAAATAATTGCAGATAAAAAAATAGTTTATATAAATAAAGTAAATTTAGATCATAAAGGAGGAGATTTTTTAAATACCATTAGGAATTTGTATCTTGCTGGTTTACAGTTTGCTATCGAAGAACCTCAACTAACCCAAATTGCCAACCGCTTTATGAAAGAAGATGAGCATTTCCGAAAAGAAATAATTGGTTCTCTAGAAGGAAAAACCTCTGATTTTTATTACAACTTGCTTTTAGCTAGTAAAGCTAAAGGGGAAATCGATGAAAAAGTAGACTTAGAAATGGCAGCTTTTATCTTTACTACAATGAATTTAGCATTGTTTGACTATTTTCAATCAAAATTCAAGGGAGGTGACCTGTTAAAAGAAAAGGATTTGGTGGTAGAGATTGTAGATAAAATGTTCTATATTTTGGTCAATGGAATTATAAAGAGAAGTTAAAATTAGGAGGTGGATGTTTATGTTTATTATTAAAGATTTAACTTTTAAGTATCCTAAAAACCCCACTAATACTATAAAAGGGATATCCTTTGAGATTAAGGAAGGGGAAATTTTCGGCCTTTTAGGTCCTAGTGGTGTAGGTAAAAGTACTACCCAAAAAATCCTAATCAAGTTATTGGATAATTTCACCGGTGAAGTTAAATATCGAGGTGTCGACATCAAAAAGTTAGGTAAAGAATTTTACGGAGAAATAGGGGTAGGTTTTGAAATGCCTGTTCATTTTTCTAAGTTAACTGCCCAGGAAAATATTCAATTTTTTAAAAACCTCTATAATAATAGGATAGATACCGATGCACTATTAAAAAGGGTAGGTCTTTATGAAGATCGGCATAAATTGGTCAGTGAGTTTTCTAAGGGTATGAAAATTCGTTTAAACTTTGTCCGGGCAATGCTTAATTCCCCTAAAATATTGTTTTTAGATGAACCTACCAATGGCCTTGACCCCTCTAACGCTCGGATTATTAAGGATATAATTAAAGAATTTAGAGATAATGGCGGTACTGTTTTATTAACTACTCATCTAATGAATGATGTAGAAGAACTTTGTGATCGGGTTGCCTTTATGGCTGACGGAAAAATCGTGGAGATCGATACCCCTAAAAACCTTAAATTAAAATATGGTGAAAGAAATGTTGAAGTTGAGTATAAAGACGATCAAGGTGTGGGAAAAGAAGTTTTTCCTTTAGATGGACTTGGCAATAATCCTCAATTTATTCAGTTACTTCAAAGTAAAGAAATCCTCACAATCCACAGTAAAGAAACGACTTTAGACCACATTTTTATTAAGTTAACTGGGGGGATAACTAATGACTAAATTCCCTTACCTTGTAACTGGCGAAATTAAGAGGATGCAAAAATACCACATCATCGGTGCCAGTGTCTTAGTAGCACTAATATGGGTAGCAGTACTACATTTCACAGGAATAGAAAATATAGATACTATTTTCCCTTTGTTATTGTTTATCGATAGTACATTGATGTCGATGTTGATGGTGGGAGTTACAATGTTTTTTGAAAAGGGAGAAGGTACCCTTAAAACTTTACTAGTAACTCCCATTAGTAAGTATGAGTATATTTTTTCTAAAGTTATTTCCAATCTCCTCTCAAACCTATTAACCCTTTTAATCCTCTATGGATATGCTTGGTATTTTAAAGATTTGAGTATTAGCTTTTTCCTGTTATTAGCAGTGATTGTCTTAATCGCTTTTTTCCACTCTCTATTAGGATTCTATATTATGTATTTTACAAAAGATTTTACTTCATTGTTAATGTGGATAATGGCCTATTCCTTTATCATGGCAATTCCCGTTTTGCTAAACGAGATAGGAGTATGGGTTGGAAAATGGGTAGATAATTTACTCCTAATTCTACCAACTAAGGCTTCATCTACTTTATTGTTTGCAGTAACTTCTCTAAAGGGAACAGGTGAAACATATTTTTCAATTATTTACCTCATCTTCGCTTCTACCCTATTGTTCTATGTAGTTCAACTAAAATTCAATGAATTTGCTGCCAAGGAAAGCGGGGTGTAATATAATGTTTAAAGATTTTTTCTTAAGTGAAATAAAAAAGTGGGTTAGGGATCCTTTAACAGCTTTTATGATATTTTACCCATTGCTTTTCGGCTCTGTAGTTAGATTTATCCTTCCGGTAATTGCTGAACAAAGTGGGTTTATTTTGAAACATTACAGTGATTTCATTTTAGCCGCTACTGCTTTAATTACTCCTTTAGCCTATGGAGCTTTAATAGCTTTTTCTGTATTAGATGATAGAGATGATAATATCTTGATTGCTATAAGGGTTACTCCCCTCAATTTAAATCTTTTCTTAGCATTTAGAACTTTTTTAGCTACTTTCCTTGCTTTTATCGCTACAATCTTTGTACTTTGGTTTGCTAATATTACAACTCTACCTTTAGGTACAACAATTGCCATTGCTTTTTTAAATTCATTGGCTGCACCTATGACTACCTTTTTTATCAATGCCTTTGCTAATAATAAAATTGAAGGCTTTGCTGTAATGAAAGGTTTTGGCATGATTATAATTATACCTGTAGTTTCCCTAATCTTTACTGATATTAAAGAGTTTATTTTCGCTTTTGCCCCTGGGTTTTGGACTGCCAAAGCTTTAAGTGTAGCTATCCGGGGAGAAGGGATATTACAGCTCAGTTTTAATGGTTACTATTTTGGTGGATTGGTTTATGTATCTTCACTAATCCTTTTATCCCATAAATTGTTCATGAAAAAAGTGATCTAAATAAGATTATATCTACCTCAAATTTGTCATAATAGCTGAAATTTGTTACAATATAATAGTAAATTTTTTTAAGGGAGGTAAGAATATATTTAAATAGGAGGTAGATGTAATTGACGAAGGATTTTAATAGCAAAGAACTTGAAGAAAAGCTTTTTAAACGTAATTTTACTAAATTAGGTCTTGACCTTAACCCAGTGGTTTCTTTATCTGTAGGTGTTTTTATTCTAATCTTTTCTGTCTATGCTTTAATCAATATCAATCATGCAAAGGTAGTTTTTGAAAGTGTTAGAGACTTTATCATTACCAACTTTGATTGGGTCTTTATTTTAGCTAGTAATTTCTTTATTATTGCCTGCCTATATTTCGCTTTTTCTAACCTAGGGCATGTGAAAATAGGTGGAGTACACAGTAAAACCGAGTTTTCCAATTTTGCCTGGTATTCTATGCTAATATCTGCTGGAATGGGGATTGGTTTAATGTTTTGGTCTGTTGGGGAACCACTATGGCATTCTGAATCAATACCCCCGATTTTCCAGCATACCAATACAACTTATTCAGCTATGGCCACTACATTTTTCCATTGGGGTTTCCACCCTTGGGGAATTTATGCTTTGATATCCTTGGCATTGGCTTTTTTTGCCTACAATAAGAATTTACCTTTATCTCTCAGGTCCGTTTTTTACCCCCTTTTGGGTGATAAAGTATTTGGTCTATTAGGTGATATAATAGATTCTTTAGCAGTAATAGCTACTTTATTTGGTCTTGCTACTTCTTTAGGTCTTGGAGTACAACAAATCAATAGTGGATTAAATTACTTAATTGGTATTCCAATCAATGTAACTATGCAAGTAATTTTGATCGCTATAATTACCTTTATAGCAACTATTTCAGTAATATCCGGAATCGATAAAGGTGTAAGATTTTTATCTGAACTTAACATTAAACTAGCTACTGTATTTATGGTAAGTGTTTTAATATTAGGGCCTACCGGTTATATATTAAGGGTATTTTCCAATTCTTTAGGTTTATACCTTAACGATTTTTTAAGTTCTTCCTTTTTTATATCTATATCTGATAAATCATGGCAAGGAAGCTGGTCAGTCTTTTATCTGGCTTGGTGGATTTCTTGGTCCCCCTTTGTCGGTCTATTTATCGCTAGAATCTCTAAAGGTAGAACAATAAGGGAATTTGTCTTAGCCGTTTTAGTTATTCCTTCCCTTTTATCTTTTATCTGGTTATCGGTTTTTGGTGGAACTGCTATCTTTATCAACGGAGAAAGTGATGGAGCTTTATTTGATGTAGTGCGGGATAACCTACCTGTAGCCCTTTTTGAAATGATTACTTACTTAAATATTCCTACATTACTAAGTGGAATATTTAGGGTTTTGCTTTTTGTTGTTGCAACATTACTTATAATTTCCTATTTTGTAACATCCTCTGATTCCGGTTCCTTAGTTGTTGATAAAATCACTTCTGGAGGTAAGTTAAAAACACCTTCTGCTCAAAGGGTATTTTGGGCAGTACTGGAAGGTTTAGTAGCCTCTGTACTGTTAATAATTGGGGGAGAAAAAGCACTACAAGCTTTACAAACCGCTGTTATTAGTACAGGATTACCCTTTGCCTTAGTTTTAGTAGTTATGAGCATTTCTTTAATTAAGAACTTACAAATATCGCAAAAAAGACAAAAAAGAATACGGGATATCAATCAATTTAAGAAAATTTTAGAAGTTATAAACGAGGAAAAGAAATAAGGGCTAGCTCTAGCAAGCCCTTTTTTCTATATATTTATCTACTACTTCTCCTAGTATTTTTAGTGGTACAGCTCCCGTTTTTAGAATTAAATCATGGAACTGTTTAATATCAAAATCCTCCCCTAAAGCTTTTTTCACCTTTTCCCTCAGCCTCAAGATTTCCAATTCCCCTATTTTATAAGCTGTGGCTTGACCAGGCATCACTATATACCGTTCCACTTCTATAACAACACTGGTTTCATCTAACCCTGTATTTTCCAACATATATTCTATTGCTTGTTCCCTTGTCCATTTTTTATAATGGATGCCCGTATCTATAACCAATCTGACAGCTCTGAACAATTCCGATTTCAGATACCCTAATTTACTGTAATCATCGGAAAAAAGGTCCTTTTCATAGGCTAACTTTTCTGCATATAGTGCCCATCCCTCTACATAGGCAGTAAAGGGTATGACCCTTCTAAATGTCGGCATATTTTTTAATTCTTGTTGTATTGCTATTTGAAAATGGTGGCCGGGAATTCCTTCGTGAATAGCTAGTGATTCCATATCCCATTTTACTGGAAGTTTTAGTAAATTTACAGAAAAAATACCTGGTCGGGAACCATCCATTGAAGGAGGATTATAGTAGGCACCTGGTGCCGTTTTTTCTTTAAAAGGAGGAATTCGCTCTACTACCAATTTCCCCTTGGGTCTTATATTAAAAAGATCACTTATACTGGAATCTATTCTATCAATTATCTTTTGATAATCTAATAAAACCTGCTCTCTACTTTCTTCTGTATCTGGATAAGTAAATCTTTCATCTTTCCCCAATTCTACTAAAGTTTCAACGACATTTTTATTATCATTATAACCTAGTCTAGTTAGAATGTCCTTAATTTCCCCCTGTATCCTTTCTACTTCTTTAATACCGATATTATAAATCTCCTCAGCGGTTAATTCTGTAGTGGTATAGTGTTTTAACAAGTATTGATAATACTGATCTCCATTAGGTAAATTCCATACCCCAACATCTTTTACCCCTTTGGGTTTGAGCCTTTTAAAACAGTTAATTAATATTTCATAGGCAGGATATACATCATCTTTAATAGCTTTTTTAGTCTTTTCTAACAGTTCTTCCTGCACTTTTGGGGATATCTTATTTAATTTTTTTAATTTCTTTTCCATATTTTTATACAAGATATTTTCTTCAGCAGGAGTCATAATAAAATTTTCCATTTCCATTAGTACTTTTTCTATAACAAATAATGGTGGTATAATATTTTTCTTTTCCCGTATTTCAATTCCTTCCTCAACTTCCATAAATGCCTTTTTAAATTTCTTTAAACGGATAATATAATGTTTAGCATCCCTCAAAGTATTGATTTGATGAAAGGAAACCATAAAGGATGGAAGTTGATTTTGCACTCCAAACAATTGATTGACAGGATAGCTATGATATTTATATTTCCCTCCTTCCACCGAATCCCCTAAAAACCATTCCATAATATCGTAGGATAATCTATCTTTATCAGAAAGACTCTCCCTATCATAACTTTTTAGAATTTGAAATTCCCTTTCTATCCTTTTAATTTCCTTTTGTATAAACTTATCTGATAAATTATTGAGTTTTTTATTATGACTATATATCCCAAACTTTTCTAATACCCTTATCATAGTCAAAATTTCAGGATACCTTAAGGCAAATTTTAACATAACCCGTTCAAAAAAGTGGTTAATATTAACTGGTTTAAAGTATAATAAACGAATTAGCCAAATAATGAGTAATGCCAAAATTAAACTACCAACCCAAAAAACTAACTCTCTCAAAAGCCTCCCCTCCTTTTTAAAAGATATAAATTATATATTCTGTGAATTTTACAAAATTCCTTTATCTTATTAATTTTTTTACTTGAATAATTTTTCCCTTAAGTTATAATATGTAATATATTGTTTTTTTTGAAAAGATAACTTTTTTACCTTATAACTAAAAGGGGGAATTATATGTCAAAAAAAATTATCTTTTTATTAGTTTTTTTAGTAATTTCTTCTTTACTATTAGCTTTCATTAACAAAAATACTTCTTTTCCCAGTGATGAAACTTTAATTTATCCATGGTCATACAGCATTGATGTTTCTTTAGAAAGTACTGATGAAGATTCCTTTGTAACAATAGGTTTTTTAATGCTAAAAAATTACCCTAATTCTAAAAATACAGATCCTAACTTGATTATTGAAGCAAGACTTTCATCTCCTATAACAGTAGACGAAACTACTGAAAAAGATTATGTAGACCCTCACTTATCAATTGCTGTAAGTGTTAAAGATATTGAAAAAATAGGTAAAACAAAAGTAGATTCAAAAGAGGTATATCTATATAATCTCTTTGTAAATATCCCTAGATCTACAAATTTTGTTTTTGAAGATGCCTATTTAGAATTAACCTATATCAGCGGTATCAAAGAAAAAATATATATAGGTGATCTCGCTTTTTTCAATGTTCAGTCCATATTTTATGAAGTTGACCATTGTATTCAAAAGACAAGGGCCCTCGTAGCTTTAAATGAATTATGGGAAATTACAGCTTTAATTATAGAATTTAATGTAAAGGATAATGTTGTTTTAGAAGCCTTTAACTTTAGTTTACCTAAATTTGGGATAGATCAAGAAAACGTTGTTGTATTAAAGGAACCTTTAGATAGGGTTGAAGACTTATATCTTAAAAGAGAGTTAGATAAAGAATTCCCTAATATATATGAAATGGCTATTGTAGAACAGCCAACCAAAGCTTTGAATGTTGAACTTCATCAAGGGGTAAATACCGTTATTATTCCCTTTACAAAATCCACTGCTGACTTTGTACCAAAAATTAAAGTTTTAGGGGGACTTTTCACTTATTTAAAAGAAAATGAACAATTTATATACCCCCTTGAATCTTTGGAATACTTTTTAATTTCACCCTTTGAAAACTTAGAGGAGTTGATTCCAAATGACTGGAAATAGTGTTATAGAGTTAAATGGTGTTTCAAAACTTTATAAAGGTAAGGCAGGAATATTAAACTGTAACTTAAAGATTCCAGAAGGACAAATAACTGCTTTTATAGGCAAGAATGGTGCTGGTAAAACAACTACTATAAAGTTGATTATGGGTTTTCTAAAGCCATCTAGTGGCAAAATCACTGTATTTGGCAAAGAAAAAAACTGGTTAAATCCTTGTAAAGATATCGGTTATTTACCAGAAATTTTTTCTTTTCCTCCCCTTTACACTATCCATGAACTATTTTCAAGTTTAGCTGGTATGAGAAAAATTTCTTATAAAACAATAAAAGAAGATATTGATGTACTAATCGAGTTGTTTGAATTAAAGGAACACCTTAAAAAAAATATTGGAGCAATGTCTAAAGGAACAAAACAAAAAGTTGGTATAATACAAACACTCCTTCATAAACCCAAACTAATAATTTTCGATGAACCAACTACCGGTTTAGATCCCTTAGCTAGAAACCGTTTTTTTAAAGTAATTAAAGAATATTGTCTAAAAGAAAGGGCTAGTATTATCTTTAGTTCCCATGAATTGAAAGAATTAAGTGATCAAGCTAACTATTATTCCTTCTTCCATCAAAACGAAATAATTGATAGTATCCCAGCAGAAGAAATCCTTCAAACTGAGGAAAAAACAAAAATTTTTACTGACAAAGACATTGATGAGGAAATTTATAGAAATTTACCGGAAAAAGAAAAAATAATTGTAGAAAAAAATAAAATAATTTTTCCTAAGGATAATGATAATACTTTTCTTAATCAAATTATCTCTATACTTATAGGTTCAGGGGTTAATATCAAAGATATTCAAAATAAAAACTCCCTTACAGTAGAGGAATATTATTTTAACTTATTGAAGAAGAAGGGAGCGATGTAGATATGAGTATGTTTTGGGTTACATATGATACTATTTTAAAATTTTGTACAAAAAAAGTTTTAATATCTTCTTTTATACTCATTGTTGTTCTAGTCTTTTTACCATTAGCTATGACTAATTACTTAACATATAGTGAACCGATGAGAGATTTATATAAAGATATCATTTTTGAGAACTTTTTAGAAAGTGTCTATTTTTTTAGTCAAATGTTACTAACATCTTATATTATTATTTTAAGTGCAATTACCGGTGGAGAAGTTTTTTTAGGAGAATCGGAACAAATATATTTAACCGGTGGTGTTAACAAAATTAAGTATTTTATTGGAAGAATATTAGGTATTGTCTTATTTATATCAATGCTTTGGTGGACTTTATTTTTACTAACAGGCTTTACTTTACTAATTACTAAAACTTCTTATGTTGAGTTTTATATTCTAAATACCTTTATAAAACTTTGCTTCAATTCTATCCTTTTAGCCTTTGTTAGTATTTTCCTAGTTGGCTTATTCAAAGTTTTAGTTATTGGCTTTATTCCAATTTTATTATCCCAGTACTGGCTATATATTAATTCGAATGCATATCTAGAACTAAAAGAAGACAGAGTCTTAAATATAGTTAATTATATCTTACCAATTAATTCATATAAACTTCTTTCTATGGAAGAAAGTTTTACTATCTTAGACAAGTACCAAGAACTTAATCCATTCCACGGAAATATTTACATGTATTCATATACCGCTATTTTGTTAATTATTATGATTTATATATACACTAAAGCAGAGTTTTAATCCTAATATTTTCCCAAAACCCTTGACTTTATTACTCTAATATGCTAAATTAAATTAAAATATTAAAATTCAAAGGCGATGATGGGAAGAAGTAGATATAGAAGGTAGTTTCAGCGAGTTGGTGATGGTGGGAGACCAATACGAAAGCTATATCGAAAAACATCCTTAAGCAGCTAACCGAAATCCTTTAAGAGAGTAGGCTTAGACGGAACCTGTACCGTTATCTTCAGGGCGGTTTGATAGAACCGTTATTAAGTGAGCCTTATGCTAATTAGGGTGGTACCGCGGAAGTATACCTTTCGTCCCTTTCAGGGATGGAAGGTTTTATTTTTTTATTAAAAAAGGAGGTTTAATTAATGCTAAAGAAATTTGCCCCACAAAAATACTGTTCCCTACTGGATATTAAAGAAACGGAAGTTGCCATCAAAGCTATTAAAGATTATTTTGAAAGAAAGCTGGCAGAAGAGTTAAATTTGACCCGGGTATCTGCCCCTTTGTTTGTAAAATCAGATTCTGGCCTAAATGATGATTTAAGTGGTAAAGAACAGCCGGTATCCTTTTCTGTACCATCTACCGGTGGTCAGTATTTTGAAATAGTCCATTCTCTAGCAAAGTGGAAGCGAATGGCATTGGCCCGCTATGGTTTTGAAGTAGGTGAAGGTTTGTATACCGATATGAATGCCATTAGAAAAGATGAAAAATTAGGAAACCTCCATTCTATTTACGTTGATCAATGGGATTGGGAAAAAATCATTACACCAGAGCAGCGGAACAAGGATACTTTGAAAATGACTGTAAAGAAAATATATAGGGTTTTTAAATCTACAGAAGTTTTTATAACTAACCTTTATCCTCAAATAAAACCTACCCTGCCAGAAGAAATATTTTTTATCACAACCCAAGAATTAGAAAACCTCTACCCCCATCTATCCCCAAAAGAACGGGAAAATGCCATTACTAAAGAAAAAGGGGCGGTCTTTCTTATGGAAATCGGTGATACATTAAAGTCTGGCATAAAACATGATGACAGAGCCCCTGACTATGACGATTGGAAGTTAAATGGAGATATCCTCTTTTGGTACCCTGTCCTTAATTGTGCCGTTGAACTTTCATCTATGGGAATCAGAGTGGATAAACATTCCTTAATCGACCAATTACAAAAGGCTGGTCAGACAGAAAGGCTTAATTTAGAATTTCACCAAATGCTGATCTCAGATAAACTTCCTTTAACTATGGGTGGTGGGATAGGTCAATCCCGGATTTGCCTGTTTTTCTTAAAAAAAGCCCATATTGGGGAAGTACAGGCTAGTATCTGGCCAGAAGAGATTATAAAGGAATGTGAAAGTTTAGGTATTCAATTATTATAAAAAATAGGGCCCTTCTTTAAGGCCCATTTTTTATTTATTTAGACGTAATAATTTGAAAGTTAGGGGGATTCATCAGTTTTAACCCTTCGGTAGATAACCCTTTGCTCTGACAAAATCCTAAAGCATAAACACCAGCACAGGTAGCTATAGAACTTAAAAACAAATCAAAGGGAGTTGGAGCTGAACCTTCTCCACCAGCGGCTCCAATATCATTATACTACAATTATACCCCATTAGGGTATAATTGTAAAGGGATTATATAGAAAATTAGAACTTATTATACCTTTTTAATATTCCCTCTAATATTCTGGCATGTCGCCCTTCATCTTTTGAAGATTCATAAAAGTAGTCCCTCACATCATTAAGACCTAATTCTTGTGCTTTATCCCCTGCCTCTTTTTTCCCTTGATTTGCAAAAATTTCTCCTTCTAACATTTGTTTTATATTGGCAAATAAATCCTCCTGTATCAATCCGTTAAATTCAGCAAAGCGGGCAGCATGCTCTGCTTCTTCCCAGGCGATAGTTTTTAATATTTCAGCTATTTCAGGATACCCCTCCCTTTGTGCCTGCCTTGCCATAGCTAAATATATACCTACTTCAGAAGTTTCTCCTGTAAAGTTTTGTTTTACTACCCTTTCCAATTCTGTTCCTTTAGTATCACCTATTTTATTCTCCAAAACTAATTTAATTTCTTTCATAACATCTACCTCCTATTATTTTTCTTTTATTTTTTCCTTTGGAATGCTGCAAAAACTTTATCAGCAACCTCACTATTAATGTTCTTTATATCACTTAAGTACATAAAAGTACTACCCCTATATTCTTGTGGATCCCCTAATAATACTACTTCATAAGCAGAACGGATAACATTGATAATACAATCCTCATCATGGTATAAATTACAGTTTCTACATTGATGTAACAGAAAAGCTAATGAATCAACCATAGTGTCTTCATCATATACCTTCATATCTTGTAATGGTAAATTATCCATACCACCATCAATAAACTCTTTATTTTCTTTTATTGAAGTTGTTAAACAGTTTTTTGCATAACCTATTAAACAACTATCACTTTTACAGCCACCACAGTAGTCTTCTGTTAAGCAACATTCACTAACTGTTTTTATAATTCCTTCATAATCAAATCTAGTACTCATCTTTCTCCTCCCTTTAAATCATCGTTATTAGTTATAATTATTATTACAAAATATAGTTTACCAAAGAATTGGTAGTTAAGCAATAAAAAAGTGATAGAGGTTATCTATCACTAAAAAATATGTTTTCTTGGGTATCTTTATCAAAAAAGAAAATTTTCTTGGAGTTTAGGATAACTTCTATATTATCATCTATTTTTGCATCCATACCTTCGGTAAATTTACTTATAATCTGTTGAGTACCTAATTGAATATGGACAAAGGTTTCAGATCCCATTATTTCCCTTAAAATAACTTTTCCTTGTAACTCAATTTCATCATTTATCTCTTCATTTTCCTTTTTGGTAATATGTTCCGGACGTATACCTAAAATAACCTCTTTTCCAACATAGCCCCTTTTTTCTAGCATTTTTCCTTTTTCAAAGGGAATCATAATGGTATCATTGTTCTTTAATAAAGCAAAATATCCTTTTTCATTTTTATACAATTGACATTCTATTGTATTCATTTGTGGGCTACCTAAAAAAGTAGCCACAAATAAATTCTTGGGGTTATTATATAAATTTTGAGGGGTATCGAATTGCTGTACTACCCCTTTATTCATCACTACGATTCTATCCCCCATAGTCATCGCTTCTACTTGGTCATGGGTTACATAAATAAAAGTAGCCTGTAACCTTTTATGTAATTTCATTATTACACTTCTCATTTCTGTCCTCAATTTGGCATCTAAATTAGATAGTGGCTCATCCATTAAAAAAACTTTAGGGTTTCTTACAATAGCTCTACCTAATGCAACCCGCTGCCGTTGACCACCGGAGAGCTCTTTAGGCTTTCTTGAAAGTAAATCTTCTAGCTGAAGGAGTTTAGCTGCTTCCATAACTTTTTCTTTAATCTCTTTTTTAGATTCTTTTCTAAGTTTTAATGCAAAACCCATATTTTCTTCCACAGTCATATGGGGATACAAGGCATAGTTTTGAAAAACCATAGCAATATCCCTATCTTTCGCCGGAACATCATTAGCCTTTAGATTATCAATATATATTTCACCATCGGTTATATCCTCCAAACCTGCAATCATCCGCAAAGTTGTCGATTTTCCACAACCGGATGGCCCTACAAAAACGACAAATTCTTTATCTCTAATTTCCAAATTTACGTTATTTACTGCTAGAACACCATTATCATATTTCTTACATACATCTATTAATCTTACATTTGCCATTATAAGCCCCCTTTATTTTATTTCAATCTTTTGATTTAACCAATTGTTGTATTTTTCTACCAATAATTCAAAGGTTAAATCATCAGTATTCTCCACTTGAAAATCTACATTTAATAAAGGTGTTTTTCCTATTCCCACAGCAAACATTCCTGCTTTTTTTATACCATCTATACCTGCTTGGGCATCTTCTATCCCTACACATTCTAAAGCTTGGATATTTAAACCATTTGCAACATCTAAAAAAATATCTGGCTCTGGTTTACCCCTTCCCACTTTTTTAGGATCAGCTATATAATCAAAATAACTATCTACTTTTAACAATTTTATTACTCTTTCTGCATTTAATGATGCAGATGCTAAACCTATTTTAATCTTATTTATTTTTAATTTTTCTAATAAGCTTCCTATCCCCGGCAAAATATCCTTTGGGGTAATAGATTGTATTAAACTTATATACTCGTTATTTTTTTCTTCTGCTAATTTTTCTTTTTCTTCTTTAGTAAACTTTTTCTCAACCTTTCCACGCTCCAAAATTAGCTCTAGGGATTCTAACCTACTAACCCCTTTTAATCTTTCATTAAATTCTCTATCGATACTTATCCCCAGTCTTTTACCTAGGTTTTTCCAAGCTAAATAGTGAAATTCAGCTGTATCAACTATAACGCCGTCTAAATCAAATATAACTCCTTTTGGTAAAATCATGTCAAAACCTCCAATAAGCCTTTATTTTTCTCCATCCATACGAACACTTTCCATAAAATACTTATTTAACAAAATGTATAAAATCAAAATGGGTACTAAAGAAATTACACTGGCAGCCATTACTTCATCCCATTGGGTTATTCCACTATATCTACTCATCATCGATTGAATTCCTACTGTGAGTGTATATTTTGAGGTATCTGCCAAATACAGCTTTGCCCTTAAAAACTCATTCCAAAAACCTAAGAAAATAAAAACTGCTTGGGTTGCAATAGCAGGTTTAGCTAAAGGCATAGCTATTCTAAAAAATACCCCTAATCTATTTAATCCATCTAAAGCCGCTGCTTCTTCTAAACTTTTAGGAAAATTTATAAAAAACTGCCGCATCATAAAAATATAAGTAGCATTAACTGCAACAGGTAATATAACAGCATTATAAGAGTTAAGCATCCCAAAACTCCGGACAATAAGATAATTAGGTATTAATAGAACTTGTCCAGGCACCATAATAGATGCCAATATAGCATAAAAAAGCATATCTTTACCTCTAAAGTTGATCCGTGCTAAGGCATAGCCAGCCATCGAATTAAATAAAACATTTAAAGTTGTACCTACTATTCCTACAAAAAAGGAATTAGCTACCCAACGTAGAAAATTATCATCCATTAAAAAAAGTTTTCTATAAGCTTGTAATGTTGGTTCTTGGGGAATGAGATTCAAACCTCCCCCTGTAATTTCTCGGTAGGTTTTAAAAGAAGCTGAAACTGCCCACAAAAAAGGAAAAAAAGTCACAAGTGCATAAATAATTAAAATTAAATAGAGAGCTAAACTTACATAGTTCCTCTTACCCATAGTGCACCTCCTAATAAAAATTTACTACCTGTATATTTAGTAAAGGCTTTCTGATTTGTTTAGTTTTTGAGCTATAAATGAAATAGTAAAAATAACTATCGACAAAACTATAGATAATGCCGCTGCATAACCCATAGTATTGTTTTGTCCAAAGGCATACCTAAAGATTAATAAAGCTACTGTGAGGGTAGAATTTTCCGGTCCTCCAGAACCATTAGAAAAGATATAGGCTTGGTCAAACATCTGAAAGGTTCCTATTATACCCATTAGCACCACAAAAGTGGTAATGGGTTTTAAGTGGGGTACCGTAATATATAAAAATTTCTGTACATTATTAGCCCCATCAATTTCCGCTGCTTCATATAAACTTTTAGGTATCTCTTGTAACCCTGCCAAGTAAATTGTCATAAAGAAAGGTACTGTAGACCAAATATTCATTGCCATAATTACTTGTAAAGCAAACCTCGGGTTATTTAAAAAGTTAATAGGTGTATCTAAAATATTTATTCTCATTAATATTTGATTAACAGGTCCTGTTAAACTAAACAAAAACATAAAAATCATCGTTAAAGCGGCACTAGAGGTAAGGGTAGGCAAAAAATAAATAGTTCTGAAAAACATTTTACCTTTAATCTTACTATTTAAAACTGCTGCTAATACCATAGCTATAATAGTCTGAGTTGGCACCACTACACTGGCAAATAGAGTTGTGTTATAAAAAGCCCTTCTCGTTGCAGTATCATTAAAAACCCTTCGATAATTATCTAAACCTATAAATTCAAAATACCCAGTAAATAGGTTTACCCTATGAAAAGAGATATAAATTGCATAAAAAATTGAACCAAAAATAAAAATCCCTAAAACTAATATCGCTGGGGTGAGAAATCCATAACCCATTAAATTATCTGCTACTTTATTTTTTTTCATTTCTCCACCAACCTTTATCCATTAATGTTAGAGCATATAAAGGGATATTCCTTTATATGCTCTAACTTTTTCCCCTAA
The DNA here is from genome assembly GCF_900111575.1 of Anaerobranca gottschalkii DSM 13577. Taxonomy (NCBI): domain Bacteria; kingdom Bacillati; phylum Bacillota; class Clostridia; order Eubacteriales; family Proteinivoracaceae; genus Anaerobranca; species Anaerobranca gottschalkii. Next base: position 45,902 of record NZ_FOIF01000004.1, read on the forward strand.
ATTAATTTTGTCTAATTATTTTATTAGCTTCTTCCTCAGCTATTTTTAGAGCTTCAGCTAAAGTTCTTTCTCCTTTTACTACTGATGGTATATAATTTCTAAACTCATTATTTATTGTATCTAAAGTAGTTCCCTTTTGCCAAGGTGTAGCATATTCAGCCCCTAGAATATGGGGAACTTTTCGCTGATCATCCATTACACCTATAGCTTCAGCTACATCAGCCCTAGATGGAAGAACCCCTGCACCTTTAGTCCAAATTGCCATCCCTTCTGTTCCTGTAGCAAACTTAATAAACTCTTTTGCTGCTTCCACTTCTTTTGATTTACTATAAATACCATATCCTACTGTAAATACCATAGTTCCTTTTTCCCCTCTAAAAGTGGGAACTTCTATTACTCCAAATTCAACTTCCGGAAAGTTTTGTTCAAGGAATCCAAGTACCCAGTTACCTTCGATCATCATAGCTGTTTTTTCATTACCAAAGGCATCTCCATTCCAACCTACACCTAAGTCTTGGGGTGTTACCAATTTACCTTCTTTAGCTGCTTCAAATAAAGGAGTTAGATTTTCTACTATTTTAGGATCTGATAAATTAGAATAAATTTCATCCCTAACGATAGAAACTCCTCCCCCTTGAGCAATAAACATTTTCCTTGCTAAGTCTTGATTATAGGTCATAGCTGCCATCCCAGAAGGCAACTTAGCTTTAAGGTTAGTTAAAAAGTCACTGGTCCACAACTCTTCTAATGTATCAGGTATTTCTTCAGCATTTACATATTTTTTATTATAATAAAGGGCTAGTGTAGAATAATCCTTACTAACTGCATATACCTTTCCATCCTTAATAAATGCATTTGTTAATGGTTGATAAAATTTGTCTAACTCAAATTCATCATAATCTAATTCTAATAATACCCCTTGCTCAATAAAAAATGGGGCCATATAAGCATCTACATAAAACACATCTGGTGCTGTCCCACCGATTAACTCTACCTGTAATTCCATATTGTAATCAGAATAGATCCTTTGCTCCACTTTAATTCCAGTTTTTTTAGTAAATTCAGCAACCATTTTGTTAAAGGCAGCGGTTTCAGCATCATTACCTCCCCATCTACCTACAACTATGGTTTTACCTGATAAGTCATCTGTATTGTTAGCATCAGAAGAGCCACACCCACTTAGCAAGCCAACTACTATAAAAGTAGAAATTAGGAAAACGAGAAACTTTTTCAAACTAAAAACCTCCCTTTTTTTATTTATTAAATAACCTAATTTTGTTAGGTTATTTAAAAACAAAATCCTTAAAAACTAAATCTTCAATACTAGCTTATCTTTTAATAGATAAAACTGCTGATTATTTAAAATTTCAATTTCCCTATTTCTATTAGTCAACTTTTCAATCATTACTTTATCTTTAGTTATTTCTATACTTAATTTATCTCCTTGGTAATAGATAACAAATTTAAGTTTTGACCAATTCTCAGGCAATGAAGGTTGAATCCTCAGTTTACCATCAATAATTCGTACTCCACCAAAACCGTTTACTACACACTGCCAAATTCCTCCAATAGAGGCAGCATGAATACCGTGATCACTTGATTTCATATTAGGTCCTAAATCAATTTGGGCGGCTTTTTTAAATAATTGATAAGCCAATTCTTTTTCTCCTAAATCATTAGCTATAATACAATGGGTAGAAAGGCTTAATGAAGAATCATGCAATGTCTTAGGTTCATAATAGTCCCAATTAGCCTTTTTCACATCTTTACTAAAATAATGTTCTAATAAATAAAGTAAAATAATTACATCTGCTTGTTTAGTTACTTGAATTTGATTGACCTGAGCTAAGTTATAGTCTCGAAATATTGAACCTACTTGCTGTTGATTTTTGTACTTTGTTAAATCAATAACTTCTTTTTGTAAATATGTATCATCTTGAGGTATTACTAAATTTTCATTAGGTTTAGGTAAATAAATTTTCCTTTGGACATCAATCCATTTTTCAATCCAATCATCGATTTTAATTTTTTCATTTAATTCATCAAAAACCTTTTGATCAACTTTTTCTCTTAAGCTATTATAACAATCTATAGCAATACTGATGGCAAATTTAGCCATATAGTTTGTAAAGGCATTATTATCTACATGTTCTTTATATTCATCTGGTCCAATAACTCCTTTTATTTCATAACGTCCCTTTTCTTCATTCCACTCTACCCTTGAAGCCCAAAACTTAGCTATTTCAAATAGCATTTCATAACCATATTTAATCAAGAAATCTTCATCACCGGTAATTTGATAATATTGCCAAATAGCGTAACTTATATCGGCGGAAATATGTTGTTCAATAAAACCTGACCAAATTTTAGTTGCTTCTCCAGTTACTATATCGGCAGCTCCCCATACTGGCGTTACTTCTCCATCATCTTTCCATGCACTTTCCCAAGGATACATGGCCCCTTCATAGCCATTTTCCTTTGCTTTTTTCCTTGCACCATCTAAAGTAAAATAACGGTATTCCAACAATAATCTAGCTTTATCAGGATAGGTATATATATAATAAGGTAAAATAAAGATTTCTGTATCCCAAAAAACATGACCTTTATATCCTTCACCACTTAACCCCTTTGCTCCAACACTCATTCTATTATCGTGAAAAGGTGTCATAATCCTTAAATGATATTGAGCAAATCGTATAGCTAATTGATCAAATCCATCAGTTGATAAAATTTCTATTGGCCCTTGACTCCAAACTTCTTTTTCCCATTTTTCCTCACTTTCCATTAGTAATTGATTATATCTTTTTTTACTTTCTTCCCTTAACTCCTTTAAGCTCTCTAATATAATCTCTTTTAAACTTAATTTTTCCAATTCCTTATCTCTAGAGGTATGAAAAGTCGACAATTTATTTAAGACAAGTTCTTGCCCAACTTCTATTTTATCATTAAACTCAAAGAAAATTTTTCTTCTATCCATTAAAATTATTGATTCTGGTTCATAGTATTCATTATTCTTAAAAAATGAATGGGTAGAATTTATTACAAAATGAATATTACTTTCTATAGTTGTTTGAATAAAATTTAAATATTTTCCGTCATACAGCCGTTTTTCACCTTCAAAAAAATGTTGTACCCCTGAATTAGTCATTTGCCCATTTATCCCTGATTTTAATTTTAGTTGAACAGGTTTACTTAACGGCTTTATCAAAACCTCCTGGGCTACCAAGTGATAATTAGCTAAAGAAACCAATCTTTTAAAAGTAAATTCTACTTCTTCTCCACTAGGACCTAACCAAATAAAATTCCTTACTAATTCACCGTTTTTTAAATTCAAATATCTACTGTAATTTTTAAAGTTCCCTTCCATTAAATTCATCTTTTTCCCATTGATATATATATCTATACCTATAACATCCGCTGCATTGGGTAATTCAGTTACTTCACTGGGATGAAACTTGTTATATGTACCGCTAATAAAAGTATTTCTAACTTCTCCAGGATACGTCTCTTCTGTACAAGCTCTAATTCCTAAATACCCATTACCTTGATACATAATTGATTCAAATTTCCCTAAGTACTCCTGACAAAAGTCCTCTTCTGCTACTATCCAATTCTTCAAGCCATTTATTTCTTTATCATATTTCATGCTAACCCTCCACTACTTGTTTGTTTTCCCAAAACGTTTTCGGAAAAAACGATAAAAAAATCCAAAACGTTTTCGTTTTTATTATACCACCACTATTATTTATTTGACAAGTATTTTCCAAAAATTTTTTTAATAATTTTTAAATACTAAGTTTAATATAACGACTATTGATAATTTCTTACCAATAGCCGTTATATCCTTTTAACAGATTCTCTAATAATAAATTCATAAGGGAAGTAGATAGTTTTTTCTACCGGTTCATTATTCATCAATTTACTTAATTGTTTACCTGCTTCATAGCCCATAAGATAAAAGTCTTGTCTTATCGTTGTCAGGGGAGGAGTCGTATATTTAGATAAAGGTATATCATCAAAGCCGATAATAGAAATTTGATCCGGCACCTTTATATTTAAATCTGTCAAAGCTCTCATCGCCCCAATTGCCATCATATCACTGGCACAAAAAATAGCTGTTATATCAGGATTTTCCTTTAATAATTTTTTTGTATACTGATATCCTTTTTCTTCTAGGTAATCAGCATAAACAATCAAATTATCATCAAATTTAATATTATTTTCAATTAAAGCTGCTTTATAGCCCCTTTCCCTTTCTATAGAAACTGTTGCCTCTTTTCTTCCGTTAATCATAGCAATTTTTTTATGATTCAAGCTAATTAAATATTCTACAGCTTCTTTAGAACCTTGGTAATTATCAATGGAAATATTGCATGTTCTTTTACCCTCTACATGAACATCGATAAATACACAGGGGAAATCAGCTTCTATAAGCTCTGAAAAATAAGGATCATCTGTCCTGATTCCGTTTAAAACAGCCCCTCCTATATTATGTTCGTTACAAAATTGCAGATAAGACTTTTCTTTTTGTTTTGCAGAACTTGTAGTAAAAAGGGCAACTTCATGGTTAATCGTTTCTGCAAAGGCATACATCCCACTTAATAAACTATAGACAATATTATCCTTTCCTCCATCCTTTTCTAGACCTGAAAGTATTATCGCTAAAGTATTATTTTTTTGTTTAACTAAACTTTTAGCTGACTGATTTGGAATATAACCCATTTCTTTAGCTATTTTGAGAATTTGGGCTTTAGTAGTAGGGCTTACATCACTGTAGTTGTTTAATGCCCTAGATACAGTAGTTATTGATTTACCTGCAGCTTTTGCTACATCTTTTATAGTAGGCACCAAAAAATCACCCCCTAAAACCTTTGTTTTAATTTAGTATATACTATTTTTTTACTAAATTCATCAGTTTTAGGGGGTTTTCCTTTATTTTTTCTTACTACCCTTCCATGCGTGGATGGCTAAGGCTACTGCAATAACTCCATAAGCTACAAAGACCCTAAAAAATTCTCCCACTTGTGGATCACCTAAAAGTTTTTGTCCTGCCAATGGGGAAATGATAAATAAAGTATGGAATAAAAAGGTGCCTAATATTGCATGACCGATGGTAGCTTTAGTTACCGAAGCTCCTCCTATTAGAATAGATGCTACAGCAAAGGTCCCAACTTGTTCATGACTACCAAAGGTGTTTAGTGTCCCTATACTTTGTAAAAATATTAATTGTCCCCATGCTGCAAGGATTGTAGAAATAATTATTGCTTTTATTCTCGTTTTATCTACATCAATCCCCGCTATCGCTGCTATGTACATATTACTCCCTACACTTCTGAAATCTTGCCCTAACTTACTTTTCATTAAAAACCTTATAAAAAGACAAAGTAAAACTATGCATATAATAGTAAGGATAGGAATAAAAATCATCCCAATATTTATACTTAATGGATTATCCAATGCCCTCCTAATTCCCTTTAAGTCTATGGAGTTTCTCAATCCCACCCCTAATGATAACAATAAAACTTCATTGGACATAGGAATTATTGTCCCTACCATTACCAAAAAGACCAATTGGTATAAACCATTGGCAAAAAATCCTAAAATCATTCCAGTAATCATTTCTTTTCCCTTAGCTTTGTTTAATACCAAACCCACTAAGTAACCAAATAGTATTGCAATAGGAGTAGATAAAAGTATAGATAGACCAAACCCGGCAAACCCAGGTATTTCCCAATGGGTAATCATTATCACAGCCACTTGTCCTGCCATTGCCCCTAATACTATCCCAAAATTTAATCCAAGACCTGCCATAATAGGAATAATTAAAGAAATAACTAAAAAGGAGTTTCTAGCCATCCGCAAAATTATTTCTCTGATAAGAAATGTCATAGTTGTATCTGCAACCATAATACCCAAAATACAGATGATAGAAAAAAATATTGGAACAGCATTCTTTTTTAGTAAATCTAAAAAAATATTTTTAAATCTAGGGTGTAGCATTAGTGTTCACCTCCAGACTTTCTAGTTAAGGCATATAAAATTATTCCGTTCATAATGATTATTCTTGTTACTTCTGAAAGGTTTCCTGTTATCAATTCATTGGCTATAGGAAGGGCAATAACTAAAAGGGATTGAAATAAGAAAGTTCCTACTATACATTGGGTTATTGTCCCTTTTTTCAATGTTGCTCCACCAATTAAAATCGATGCAACTACTGGAAAAGCCATGAATAGAGGTGCTAAGTATAGTTGTAAAAAGCCAAAGGATTGGGCATAAACTAAAATTCCCACTGCCCCTAATACTGTTGATAAAATAATCCCTAATATCCGATATCTGTCCACATTTAAACCACAGGCTTTAGCAAAGGCTGGATTACTTCCAACAACTTTCATTGCAATACCTGTTTTAGTTTTATGGAATAATCCCATGGCAATACAAAAGAGAGCAAAGGTTAATAATAACCCAGTCGGTATAGTTACCCCAAATAATGAAAATTTCAAGAAATCATTTAACACTTTATCAAATATGTCTTGTATTGATATCGTTACCCTTAAACCAACTCCACCATAGGGCCAAATCATTAGGGGACTAGTAAAGGGAGCCCTTGCCCAAAACATACAAATCCCGGAAACTACTGAAAAGCCCAAATAAGTACCTACTAACATTTCTTGTCCTTTAACCTTGTTTAACAATAGGCCATATAAATATCCACTGAATATACTTAAAGGTAATGAGATTAAAATAGCTAAAATAAATCCCATAAAACCTACAAAACCTAGTTCTATTGATATAACTGCCCCTAACAATCCACAGATGATTCCTAAAGGTAAGCCAAAGTTAGGTCCTGCACCAACCCGAATGGATGGTATCATTGCCAGCACCAATATGCCATTCATTCCAGTTCTAACAAGCATACTGCCAATAATTTGAGTCATCTGTAACTTTAAAATATAACCGGTGATAATTAGGGATAAAAGAAAAGCACCGATGATTAACCTAGGCCAGCCGACCTGTTCTATTACTTTTTGCAATTTCCCTTTATCCATTTTGCTCCACCTCCTCCACCTGATCTAAAGTTCCTGCCATCAATAGACCATATTTTATATCTGAATCTTCCGGTTTGAGAATTCCCACATTCTTTCCTTGATATATGATTGCTACTCTATGACAAATAGACCGTAGTTCCCCTAATTCGCTGGATGTCATGATAATAGTCATACCCAACTCCTTATTGAGCTTTTTCAAAAGCTCTAATACTAAGTTCTTTGCCCCAATATCTATTCCCCTAGTAGGTTCTGAAACAAAGAGGAGCTTTGGTTCTAGTGTTAAAGCCCTGGCAATACAAACCTTTTGCTGATTACCTCCACTTAGTCTTTTGACAATTTGTTTAGGCCCTGTACAGCGTATATCCAACATTTTTATCATTTCTTGAGTTTTTTCTCTAACAGCTTTCTTGTCTTCAAAATTTATCCCTAAAATCTTTCTAAAAAATTTGTTCTTTACTTGTTGAGCTGCAATACAGATGTTTTCCTCTATACTATCATCTAATAGTAGCCCAACACCCCGGCGATCTTCCGATACAAAGGCAATACCCTTTTCCAATATTTTAGCGGGGTTATTTAGGGGAAGTTCCATTCCCTCAAGTTCCACTTTTCCTCTACTAGGATAAAGACCCATAATTCCATTGGCTATTCCTATTTTCCCATGTCCTGCTAATCCGCCAATACCGATAATTTCTCCCTTCTTAACTTCTAGAGAAAAACCTTCTACCTGTTCTCCCGGCATATCTACATAAAGATCAGTAATTTTTAAAATAACTTCATCCTTCCCTATATTATCTTTCTCACTGATAATTCTGTTGATCTTACGACCTACCATAAGTTCTGCCAGTTTAGCTACAGTAGCCTGTTCTTTATCAATAGTTGCTACTTGTTCTCCATCCCTGAGTACCGTAATTCTATGGGCCACTTCAATTACTTCATCTAATCTATGGGTAATAAATAGTATTGAAATACCTGTTGCCGCTAAATTTTTCATTGTAGCTAAAAGGACTTCTGCCTCTTTTTCAGTTAAAACTGCTGTCGGTTCATCAAATACTAAGATTTTGATATTCTTCTTATCTATTTCCCTGGCAATTTCCACAAACTGCATATGTCCAACCGGCAACCCTGCTACAGGAAGATATTCATCTATAGTCATTCCAGTTTTCTCTAATGCTTCCTGACTTTCTCTATTCATTTGTTCATAGTCTAATGTTTCTAGTTTTTGACCTAAAACTTTACTTAAAAGGTTAGGTTTTGTAATTTCTCTATTTAATTTAATATTTTCAGTTACAGTGAAATTAGGTAATAGCATGAATTCTTGATGTACCATGCCAATTCCCAGTTCCATAGCTTTATGTGGACTTTGTATTTCCACTTTTTTCCCTTCTATGTAGATTTCCCCAGAGTATCCACCGGTTTCATGGATAACTGGCATACCAAATAATATATTCATTAAAGTAGATTTCCCTGCTCCATTTTCTCCTACTATAGCATGAATTTCACCTGGTGCAATTTCTAAATTTATCCCTTTTAAAACAGGATTTTGATAATATTCTTTTCGGATATCCTTTAATTTGATCACATTGCTCCCCCTTTCTATAAACTAAGTAGTATTAGTAATAGATAAAGCCCAATTAAATTTTTTATTGGGCTTTATCTTTAATACTCGTAAATCTTAAAAATAGGAACTAAAATACTATAGAATCAACAACAAATAGATAGAAATTATCTGTTCCTTTTAATAATTCTAATTGTACTTCTCCTCCAACTGCTTCATTAAATTTTTTTTGTAAGATATCGTAATTAACCCCATCTACTTCCCCTTTAGCTAACGCCACTCCATATTCAGTAGCAGCCCAAATAATTGCCATATTAGCAGGAGCTTTCCATGTAGCCATACGGCCTGCATTACCAGCTTCGGCAACTTTAGCTTTAATTTGTTCAAACAAGTATTCTAAGTCCCCAGTTTTATCAGATGGTATTGACACCCCTAAAGCTCCTGGGTAGGCATGGTAAGGACTAGGACAACACTGTTCTGGAAAAATAGCTTTATTTTTTAGTACTTCCCTAATTAAAGGCTCTTGCATAGCACAGTTAGTACCAAAGAAAGCTGTATTTGGACCATGAACTTCTACTTGTCTTGAAACATCTTCTAAAATAAATTGTTGGGTACCGGGGATACCAGCATCTCCTAAAGGATCTGGAGCATCAACTTCGATAAACTCGATACCTAATTTTTCAGCTGTTTCCCTTAATTTATCCCGACGGCTTGCTAACAGTTCATATGACATATGTCTAGGGAAAGAATAATGGATAAATTTCTCTGCTCCCATAGCTTTAGCTTGTTCCATTATAGAAACTCCCCTGAATAAATTATCTGTTTCTAACACAATGTCAGCATACTTAGCTATCATTGCTGGATCTTCATGGGGAACTCCAACTATAAAGAACACATCATCCCTTGTTTCTCTAACTTGCTCGATAGCTGCAGCTGTACCAGGTACTCCTTGAACAATAACTATAACTTTTACTAAAGGATCAGCAGCTAAGTTAACAATATTAGCAATAGTAGTTTCTTGTTCTTTTGTAAAGTTGTCTGGATAGGTTACATGTTTAATTACATCTTCACCATATTTTTTCACCATATCCTGAGCTGCTACGAATTCTTCCTCCCCTTGGGAAACGGTACCGGTCACAATCCCAATCCTAAATTTGTCTTCTTTTACTTCACTTTTACCACCACAACCTAATAAGGCAAAAATTAGTAATCCTGTTAAAAGAACACATAAAATCTTTCTCAAAAAAATCCCTCCTTAATTTTGAGTTATCTATATATATTAAAGTTTTATGTTTAATATGCCATTGTATCTTAACACACAAAAAAAATAGCTTGTTGTATTGCACAACAAGCTTTAGTTATTAACATAGATAATTTCTCTTTTTAAGTTTTGAGGAAGTTCTTTTAAGAATTGATTTAAAGTTAAACCAGATTCTTTCCATTCCTTTGCCTTTTCTACACCTATATAGCGATAATGCCATGGTTCAAAAATATAGCCTGTAATACTTTCTTTTCCTTCTGGATAACTTAGAACGAATCCATATTTATAGGCATTTTCCATTAGCCATTTTCCTGCTGAAGTATTGGCAAAACTTTGATTTAAGCTACCCTCTGGTCTTTCTACAAAATCCACAGTTGTACCAAGCTGATGTTCAGATGTCCCTGGTTTAGCTGAAATCCTATTTGCCATTTCTTCTCCATATCTTAATACATGATTATTATAAATTTGTTTTTGGGTTTCATAATCTCTAAAAGCAGATGCTACGTACAAAGTAATTCCTTCTTCTTTTGCATCTTTCCACATTTTTTCTAAATAATAGGCAGCTTCTTTTCGTAAATAGTATCTCCATTGTGGTCTCGACAATAAATATTTTGGTAATTCCACTAAATCAGAAGGTCGATAATTACCTAAACTGACATTTTTAGTAACCAAAGTTAAAATATCATCAGGGTCAAGTGCTAGATATTGTTGATCTTCAAGGACAAATTTTGCCATAATTGTCGCTGATTCCTCTGGTTTAAAACTATACTTAAGTTCAGTAGATAATAATTTCCCATCTAAGTACCACCCGTCGAAAATATAGTTTTCTTTAGGTATTGCTTCAATAAATACTTCATCCCCTTTATTAAAAGTACCTCCTCCTAAAACACTTCCTCCTTCATTCCTAGATACTAATAGGCGAATTTGAAGTTCTTGTGGAGTTTTACTTTCTATCAAATTTTCTGAACGGGCACTCAATATATTATTTAATAAATTAAAGGAAACAAGGATTACTACTATTGATATAAATATATATAATCTTCCATTTTTCATGGCAATCTCCCTCTCGCTAAGTTATATAAATTAATTCGCTATAAAAGTCTAAAAACCTGCTAAAACTTCTAAGATAAAAGAAATATTTTTCCGGGTTTATTTTCAAAATATTAGTTACATTTCTCTAATCATCTGATATAATTAACATAACTGTATAAAAAAGGGAGAGATTTGTTATGGGTTTTGTAGAGGTAAAGGAATTAACAAAAAAATACGGTAATTTTACCGCTGTAGACAAGATAAGCTTTACTATAAACAAAGGAGAAATTTTTGGTCTTTTAGGGCCTAATGGTGCTGGAAAAACCACTACTATCTCAATCCTAGCTACATTATTAGAACCTACCTCTGGGGATATTGTCGTCGATAATTACAGTGTTAAAAAACATCCTAATAAAGTACGGGAAATGTTAGGGTTTGTCCCCCAAGAAATCGCCCTCTATCACTCATTAAGTGCCATAGAAAACCTTACTTTTTGGGGAAGAATGTATAACCTTAAAGAAAAAGAACTAAAGAAAAGGGTTGATTATGTTTTAGATTTGGTTAGTCTAAGTCAAAGGGCAAAGGAACCTATAAAAAATTATTCCGGTGGTATGAAAAGGAGAATTAACATAGCAGTAGGTCTTTTACACAATCCAAGGCTATTGTTAATGGATGAACCTACTGTAGGAGTTGACCCCCAATCACGGAATAACATATTAGAAACTGTAAAAAATTTAAGCAAAGATGGTATTACTGTAATTTATACCAGCCACTACATGGAAGAAATTGAATACCTCTGTGATAAGGTAGCTATTATGGATAGTGGTGAAATTAAAGCTCAAGGAACAGTTGAAGAATTAAAGGCAATAGTAGGGAATAAAGATACTATCAAGGTTTTTCTGCAAAGACCCCTCTCCAGTGAAAAAATAACAATATTAAAAAATACCTTTAATTTCAAAGGAGAATTTACCGATAAAGAAATTTCTTTTCTAGTGGATAACGGTAGTGATCAATTAGTGGATATCTTAGGAAAATTACAATCTCTAGGGGTAGAAGTAAAATCTGTTGATATAATTAAACCAAATTTAGAAAAAGTATTTCTACACCTTACCGGAAAGTCTTTAAGGGATTAGAGGTGTTTATTATGAAACCATTATATATAGGTCTTAAAGATATAATTATACTGGTTAGAGATAAAAAATCTTTATCCAGCCTAATAACTGCCCCTTTAATTTTAACTTTTATTTTAGGTTTTTCGTTAAATGCCCTGTGGGCACAGGGTAATGCTAACAATCCTTTAGGTACATTATTAATATTAGACAATGATCAAGGGGGAACCTTTTCCCAGCTACTTATAAATGAGGTGTTTTTTTCCGATGAATTCAGCTCAAGGTTTGTTGTAGAAATCATTGAAGATAAGGCTACAGGAAAAGAACTTGTAAAAAGGGGAAAGGCTGTTGCTCTCCTCCAAATTCCCCATAGTTTTTCTCAAGATATTTTAGCAGGAAATCCAACAACTATAGAGATTTTAGGTGATAGTGGAAATGAATTTGTTCCCCCAGTTATTTTAAATGTAACAGAAATCTTTATCGATGAAGTTTCAGTAAGATTCTTAGCTTCCGATGAAATCCAAAGGTTTTTAACCGGTGATGAAAAGGATTTAGAACTTATCAATACCTTCTTTGATAAATTAGAAAAGAAAGAAAAGAGTATCGAGATTGCCAAAGATCTCCGTTTTGCAAGGACTCCTGATACAACAAATTCCGTTTCAGCAATGGGCTACTATTCTGCCGCCATGGCTGTCATGTACTTATTATTTAATGCTAATTTAGGTGGGAAAAGGATTCTAGAAGAAAATGAACAAAGAACCTGGCAACGGCTTAAAACTACAGGTATTACCTCTTTAAAATTCATCTTTGGAAAAACTATTGGTATCTATTTTTCAGCATTATTACAAATCACTGTTTTAATTTTAGCTACATCTTTAGTCTATGGTGTAAAATGGGGAAACCCCCTATCAGTTTTCCTTTTTGCCTTAATTGTCGCCTTCGCAGCATCGGGTTTAGGAATATTTATAGCAGCTTTAGCTACCTCTTCTACATCTGCCGACAATTTAGGAACCTTTATTATTTTAATAATGTCTGCCATCGGTGGTTCTATGTGGCCAGTATATGGTATGCCACCCTTTATGAAGTTTTTAAGTAATTTTACTTTTAACCACTGGGCTTTAGACGGTTTTACAAAAATAATGTTTTTAAATTTCCATATAAATGATCTAACCACTAATATTTTTTATCTATTTTTAATAGGTGTTATCCCTTTGACAATAGCTATTATAACCCTCAATAAAAGGGTGGTGAGTTAAATGAAAGTATTACATTTAGCTTTAAATCATCTTAAACTACTTTTTAAATATAAAATGACTTTTGTTTGGTTTTTTGCCTTACCTATTACTTTAACTTTAATTATCGGCTCTTCCATGGGTGAAAATCCTAGTGAAGAAGTTTTTCCCGTCGCCATATTAGATGAAGAGAATTCCTTTTTTACCAATTATATTATAGAAAGAATCGAAGAAGATGATAAGTTTACAGTAGAAAGGGTAGATTTTAACAGTGGATTAGAATTGGTGGAAAAAAGTGAAGTCGCTGGATTTATCCATTTCCCCAAAAATTTAAGTAAAGTTTATTTTTATCCATCTAGACGGAGGATTTCACCTCTGATGTTAGAAAAAAACTTAGAAAAGTCTATTGTTGAATTAAATAATAGTTTAAGGATTGCCCAAGGAATAGCAGAAGTTTTTTCCCCTGACTCTGATATCCTACTATTACAAAAAGAAATTCTACCAAAACTAAAAGAAGTTCCTATTTCTGCCCAATTATCTTGGACTAATGGTAGTGAAATTCCCGTAGGAAATAATATGAGTTCTCCCGGTATGGCCATTTTATTTACCCTTATGTCTGTGGTATTTTCAGGGGCAGGAGTTATTCTTTCTGATAAACATTATAAAACCTTTGATCGACTATTAACTACTCCAACATCTAGAAGAACTATTATTTTAGGAAAGAGTTTAGGAATTTTTTTAGTCGGTTTTGTCCAACTTTCTATCTTGATATTATTTGGGCAGTTTGTTTTAAAGGTAAACTGGGGTGGAGATATTTTGGCTACCATTTTGCTGAGTTTAGCCTTTGTCTTTGCTGCTTCAGGCCTCGCCATGGCTTTAGTCTCTATTTGTAACAATAACAGCCAACTAAATGTATTAGGTAATATAATAGTAATAGGGATTTCTATGTTAGGGGGGTGTTACTGGCCAATAGAACTACTACCTAACCATATGCAAATAATCTCCAAGCTAGTTCCCACTGGCTGGGCAATGCAAGGTTATACCGACATAATACTAAGGGGATTAGGATTGAATGATGTCTTACTCAATATATTTGTTTTATTGATCTTTGGCTTTATATTAAATGGTTTTGGTATTTATAAATTAAAAAACATAGTATAAATAGTTGCTTTAAGGAAATATTTATTATATAATATAGCATAATATTTATATATGATTTAAAGGCTATGAACAGGACAGTAGTAAAAGGGAGTAGTTCACAGAGAGATAATCATTAGGTGGAAGATTATCAACAAAACCTTTTATGAAGATCACCTGGGAGCTGGATAGCTGAAACTAAGTAAGCTATCCCGTATGGATACGTTAAATCCATTAAAGTGACAGCTTTATAGCTGTAAGTAGGGTGGTACCGCGGAAAACATTTATGAAATTTCGTCCCTAAGTCTTTAGACTTAGGGACTTTTATTTTTAAAAAATCTATTATGAAAGGATGAAAAAACATGGAAAAGTTTAAAGAACTATCAAATCTGCCTGTAGCAGAAAATGAAAGTTCATTAGCTAAATTTTGGGATGAAATTGATCTACTAAACAAAACAGTAGAAAACCGAAAAGACGCTAAACCCTTCATATTTTATGAAGGTCCTCCAACTGCCAACGGTAAACCTGGTATCCACCACGTTATCTCAAGGACACTTAAAGATTCTGTTTGCCGTTATAAAACAATGACAGGATACCAAGTTAAAAGAAAGGCCGGTTGGGATACCCATGGTTTGCCAGTAGAGTTAGAAGTTGAAAAACAACTAAATCTCTCCAGTAAAGCAGATATCGAAAAATACGGAATTGCTGAATTTAATCAAAAATGTAGAGAATCAGTATTTACTTACGAAAAATTGTGGACAGAAATGACTAAAAGAATGGCTTATCTAATTGATTTAGATAACCCTTATATTACCCTTTCTAACGATTATATTGAATCAGTATGGTGGATCTTAGATAAATTCTTTAAAGAAGGATACATTTATGAAGGTCATAAAATATTGCCATACTGCCCAAGATGTGGTACTGGCTTAGCTTCCCACGAAGTAGCTCAAGGGTATAAAGAAATTAAATCAAATACCGTAATCGTTCCTTTCAAATTAAAGGATAAAGATGAATATGTATTAGTTTGGACTACTACCCCTTGGACCTTAGCTTCCAACGTTGCCTTAGCAGTACACCCTGAAGTTACCTATATCCGTGCTAACAAAGATGGTAAAGTATATATTGTTGCCAAAGCTTTAGCTGAAAAGGTATTAGGAGATGATTTCCAAATTCTAAGTGAACTAAAAGGTCAAGAACTAGAGTATACCGAATATGAACAATTAATGCCCTTTGTTAAACCTGATAAAAAAGCTTTTTTTATCACCACAGCAGATTTCGTAACAACCGATGACGGTACAGGTATTGTTCACATCGCCCCTGCCTTTGGTGAAGATGACTACGGAGTAAGTTTAAAATATGATTTACCAATCTTACAACCGGTAGATGAATCAGGTAAATATACTGATACTCCATGGAAAGGTAGATTTGTAATCGATTGTGATGTAGACATTATAAAATGGTTGCACAAAGAAGAAAAACTCTTTAGCAAAGAAAAGTTTGCCCATAACTATCCCCACTGCTGGAGATGTACTACTCCCCTATTGTACTATGGAAAACCTAGTTGGTTTATCGAAGTAACCAAAATGAAGGACAAACTGATCGAAAACAATAATTCTGTTAAATGGTTTCCCAGTTACGTCGGTGAAAAGCGTTTTGGTAACTGGTTAGAAAATCTAAATGATTGGGCAATTTCTAGAAACCGTTATTGGGGTACACCTCTAAATATTTGGAGATGTACTTGTGGTCATACACAATCAATCGGTTCTAGAAAAGAATTAGTTGAAAAGGCTATCGAAAAAATCGATGAAAGGATAGAGCTTCACAGACCTTTTATTGATGAAGTTCACTTAAAATGCGAAAAATGTGGTGGCTCTATGTCTAGAGTGACAGAAGTTATTGACTGCTGGTTTGATAGTGGAGCTATGCCATTTGCCCAACACCATTACCCCTTTGAAAACAAAGAAAACTTCCATGAATTATTCCCTGCCGACTTCATCTGTGAAGGTATAGATCAAACTAGAGGTTGGTTTTATTCACTCTTAGCAATTTCTACTTTTGTAACTGGTCAAGCTCCTTATAAACAAGTGCTAGTCAACGACTTGATTTTAGATAAAGAAGGAAGAAAAATGTCAAAATCTAGGGGTAACACAGTAGATCCCTTCCAGTTATTTGATCAGTACGGTGCCGATGTTTTAAGATGGTATCTATTGTATGTTTCGCCTCCTTGGACCCCGACAAGATTTGATATTGAAGGACTCAAAGAAGTACAAAGTAAATTCTTTGGTACACTAAAAAATGTTTATACATTCTTTACCCTTTATGCCAATACCGATGAAATTAATCCTAGAAAATTTTTCATCCCTTATACTGATAGGCCTGAACTAGATCGTTGGATTATCTCAAAATTTAACAGCTTAGTTAAAGATGTCAGAGAGGATATGGATGAATTCGATTTAACCAGGGCTGTTAGAAGAATTCAAGAATTTGTAAACGAAGATTTATCTAATTGGTACATTAGAAGGGCCCGCCGTCGTTTCTGGGCATCTGACTTAACGGAAGATAAAAAAGCAGTTTACAATACAACTTATGAAGTATTAGTAGGAGTAGCAAAAATGGTAGCACCTTTTGCACCTTATCTTGCAGAAGAAATGTATAGAAACTTAACCGGTAAACTTTCCGTCCACTTGGCCGATTATCCACAAGCTGATCTAACCCTTATTGATAAACACGTAGAAAAAAGAATGGATTTAGTTAGGGATTTAGTAAGCTTAGGTAGAGCTGCTAGGGTACAATGTAAAATTAAAGTTCGCCAACCAATCCAAAAAATGATCATCGATGGTTCCCATGAAAATCTAATCAATGATTTAGTTCCACTAATGAAAGAAGAACTTAATGTTAAAGAAGTAGAATTTGCTAAAGACTTAAATCAGTTTATGAACTTTATTTTAAAACCCAACTTCAAGGTAGCTGGACCAAGATTAGGTGAAAAGATCAAACTTTTAGTTCCTGCCCTACAAAAACTAGATGGCAGCAAAGTAATTCCAAAATTAGAAAAGGGAGAAACTATCTCCATCGATATTGGTGGTGAAACACTAGAGCTAGATAAAGAATTAGTAATGATCAATATTTCCGCTAAAGAAGGTTTTACAGTGGAGATGAAAAACAATTTATTTACAATTCTAGATACCACCTTAACCCAAGAGTTAATCGATGAAGGATATGCCAGAGAATTTGTTTCTAAAGTCCAGCAAATGAGGAAAAACAATGGTTATGAAGTAACTGATAATATCAGGATCTACTACAATGCCGATGACGAAGTAACCAATGCTTTAAATACTTTTAAAGATTATATCATGTCAGAAACTTTAGCCCTCTCCATGGAAAAAGTTGATGATGATACCCTAGAAAAACAAGATATTAACGATCATTTAACAGGTATCAAAATAGAAAGGGTATAATTAAAAAAATAAACGAGGTTAAATTCTAACCTCGTTTATTTTTTTATGCACTTATTCCTGTTTCTTCTACTTCAGAAAGGTTGCTTTTTTCCTCTTCTACCAACTGTTTTTCATATAGTTTAAAAAATGGATAATATACTGCACCTGATACGAAGAACAATAGAACTACTAGTATTGCTGCCCCTAC
Source organism: Anaerobranca gottschalkii DSM 13577 (assembly GCF_900111575.1). Taxonomy (NCBI): domain Bacteria; kingdom Bacillati; phylum Bacillota; class Clostridia; order Eubacteriales; family Proteinivoracaceae; genus Anaerobranca; species Anaerobranca gottschalkii. The sequence goes on from NZ_FOIF01000004.1 coordinate 63,922, forward strand.
ATTCCAATTAGCTGCCCACATCGCCCCAATTGGAGCAGGGGTAGTCCATGGAGGTAAGGCTACAACTTTAGATACTAAATCAAGACGTAAAACAAAATATGCAATTGTAGCATTGACCATAGGAGCAAGGATAAAAGGAATACCTAAAAGAGGATTCATCACTACTGGAGAACCAAAAATTATAGGCTCATTAATATTAAAGATAGCTGGTAATATAGCAACTTTACCGATAGATTTTAAGTGGGAAGATTTACTCCTTAAGTAAAGGCAAGTCAAAGCAAAGGTAGCTCCAGAACCTCCCAGTACAATATAGAAAGCCCAAAATGGTTCAGTAAAGATCGCTGTTAATGGTTGACCTGCTTGAAGTAATTCTTGATTTGTTGTTAAATTAGTTAAATAGAAAGGTGCTAAAACACTACCAACAATACTTGCCCCATGGATTCCTCCAAACCATAAAATATGTGCTAAAAATACTGCAAATAAAATTCCTGGTAATGTACTTACCCCTGCAACCAAAGGTTTAAATGCTTCCATTACTAATTGTGGTATTGAATAACCAGATAAATGCTGAACCAATAAACTAATCGGATAAAGGGTGGCCACTGTCAAAAATACTGGAATTAAAGCTTCGAAGGAAGCAGCAATGGCCGGTGGAACTCCATCTGGCATTTTAATTGTAATATTTCTCTTTTTCAAAAATCTCATCAACTCAATTGAATAAAAAGATGTTAATATTGCTGTAAATACCCCTTTACCATCCATATAAGTAGTTGGTAGTGCCCCATTTACCGCTTGTGCTCCTACCAATAAAAATGCCATCAAAGATAACAATCCACCGGATAGAGGGTTTAGATCATAGGATTTAGCCAAAGTGTAGCCTATTGCAGTGGCGATAAATAAAACCATTATTTGCATTGTCATTTGGTAAGGGATCATTAAAGCATCAAAATGGGTGTTGGCAAAATCATACCAAGCTCTTCCTATAAAATTAGTTGTGTCTGCCGGAAAAGGTGGAAAAGCTAAAATCAACATTATTGAACCAATAATCATAAAAGGCATTGCAGCGATAAAACCGTCTTTCATAGCTGAAACATGTCTTTGATTACCAACCTTTACAACCACAGGCATCATTTTTTCTTCAAGCCATTTTAAAAAACTATTCATTTGTAAATCCCCCTTTTAATTTAATTAATCTAATACTTTAAGAGTTTCTTCTAAAATTTTCTCCCCTTTCATTAATCCATAGTCTACAGAATTAATTACTAATACTTTAACACCATATTGTGCTGCAATTTTTTCAAACTGATCTTTTTTAAATCTCACTTGGGGACCTAATAATGCTATGTGATAGTCTTTAACTTTGTCTGCAAAGGCATCAACTGGTACTGCTGTTATTTCAATTTCTATTCCTTTATTTTTTGCTGCTTGTTGCATTTTTGTCACCAAAAGACTAGTTGACATTCCTGCAGCACATGCTAATAAAATTTTTTTCATTTTCTGCTCCTCCTTTCTAAGTTCACATTTTGCAAATTCCATGCCAAACAGAAAAACATTGTAATAAAGGGGGATTTCATAGGATTAAAACACTTTCTATAATTATCGCTATTTTTAACACACTTAGAAAACACTTATTTTTCTAATAATATTGATGTAATAATATTAATTTCTTGTTCTGGAAAGGAAATATTGTATTTTTTCTCAATTTTCCCTAAATGTTTTTTGATAATGTTTAATGAATTAAATGAATTATAAAAACATCCATTGTTAGTCTTATTATAATTAACTTCTATTGACCAATTATTTATTAACCTTTCTATTAAGCAAGCTATATGTAAAATTGAACCAATGATAATATCATTACTAAAAGATTTCCCAAGGTCTTTTGATATATTGAATAAAACTTCCTTTAAATCAAAAACTAAATCTTCGATATTATCTAATTTTAAATTAGCTGATAAAGTTTCCCCTATTTGAGAAAATATCTTTTCTTGTTGTATCAGTTCCTGAAGCTTCTTTTGCCCATGTTCTGTAAAAATATCTTCTAGTTTAATAAAGGGAATAGATGGGATATCTGGATTGACAAAACTTACTACTGCAATTATATTTTTAAATTTTGATAAAAGATTGATTTGTTTTTTAAAATCACTAACACTAGTAAAACTTATAGGTATAATATCTATATTGTTATGTTCTATATTTTTAGAAATATAAGATTTAATTTTAACGGAACTTCCCTCACCGGTATAACATCCTGTAACAATTACGTTCTTATTTATAGGTAAAACTGGTGATTGTGTAATCTTTTTCCCTAAGTAGGGATTTATGTCTATTGCTGAATTATAAACTGTATCTAGATCTGCTCCCAGCATTGCTTTCCTAGTAGCTTCAATTACCATAGGGGTGCTTACCATTTCAACAGTTTTGGTAGATACATTGACTTCTTTTGAAAGTAAATCTCCAAAATTTATCAATGAGCCCATATCTGCTAGTATCAATACACCTTTTCCTTGATCAAGTTTAACTATCAGTTCTTTTACTTCTTTGTAAATATCTTCAGGTTTAACATTTAGCGGCATATCAATACCATGGGCTAAATCTGTTGCCAACAAAGTATTTGCAACTTTTGCCATACTTGCTGCCCCACTGTTACCATGCATTAAAACTAAGATACCTACTGTTGCATTTTTCTCTTGTTGTTCAGTAAATTCTCTATTAATAAAAAACATAGTTAAAAAACCAATTTCATCTATAGGTAATTCAATTTTTAATTTTTCTTCTATAATTGATGCAATTTCTATAGCAAAGGTAAATTCTTTAGGATATTTTTTCCTAATATCATTTAACTGAGGATTAATGATGGCCTTTTTTTGTCTAAGTCTTTCCACCGTAGAATTTATATGTAGGGCAAAACCATATAGGACAGGGTCTAAATATGGATGTTTTAACTTATCCTTTGCAAAATCTATTATTTCTTTAGCTAAAGACAATATCTCTTTTCCTATTATCCTCTCTATTTCTTCTTCATTTACTTTTTTTGTAATATTTCCCATAAACTTTATAAAATAACTTTCGATATCCATACCAATTATTTCATTAATTTCTTCATCTTCTATCCCTTCTTTTCGTAACATCTCAATCCTTTTCTCTATCATTTCATAAAAATTGTCAGGAATAGAATACTGATCAGAACTTTGGATGTTTTTAATTTCCTGTTCTGAAGAAAAAATAAAATCCAGATTAGATATACCTAAAATTTGGTTAATTTCTTCTCTATAATCTTTTAATTTTAAAATTCCTTTTTTAACGTGTTCAGGTAAAATTTTACTTCTAATTACCACTTTACCATGTTCTTTTGAGACGCAATCTAAAAATGCCCTAGCACAGCTTAGTTGAATATCACTCTTAAGCTGACCGATATTATTAGGGCAATCATAAAGGAGTAAACTCTTAAGGGCATTTTGACTTACTATGATATCTTTTCCTATTCTCCCTGATTCTTGCCTAAAAAACTCTTCAATTAGTGTGTATCGTTCCGATAATTTCCTTTCCCTCAATGGTGGGATTGTAATCATCATCGGTATTCTCCTAGTAAAAGTATCCAACAATTTAGATTTGGGATCTTCAGTAGTGGCAGCAATGATTAATACATTAGCTTTTCTTGTATACTCGGTTTCTCCTAATCGCTTAAAAATCCCTTTATCTATAAAAGTAAAGAGCATTTCTTGTCCTTCCGCCGTTAAACGATGGACTTCATCTAAAAACATTACACCTCCATTAGCTTTTTCAAGTAAACCAGGTTGATCATATTCAGCCCCTGTATATGCACCCTTTTTTATACCAAAAATTTGCCCCATTAAGAGTTGCGGATTATTAGCATAATCGGCACAGTTAAAAATGACAAAGGGGGCGTCACTGGTAAACCTACCTGTATGTTTTCCATACTCAAACATCAATTCAGCAAACATCGTTTTACCTACACCGGTTTCTCCAAAAATCAATGTATGTAAACCACTAGGTGGATACATAATTGCTGCCTTTCCCTGTTGAACAACGGTAGATAAACTTCCACTATACCCAACTAAAACACTAAAAGTGTCATTTATTTCTTTAACAGATGCCGATACCGCTGGCTGAAAAAGTACAGGGCGGCCACTTATTTTTTTTGCTAGCCCTTGCTTAACTAATTGATTTAAATCAAAACTAACATTTGAACGTTGTAAATTAAGTTTATCAGCAATTTGTTCAGCAGTAACCCCTTTATTATTTTCCTTATACATCTTATTTAAGGTTTCTCTGACCAAATCTATTCTTCGCATGCTCTCCCACCTTTCCTTTTATTTCAATACTATCATTAAAGATTATAGTGGTAAAGGGCCACCTATAGTGACCCTTAATTGTTTTTCTCAATTTTTTCTATTACTTCTTTGAATTGAGGTAGGTATTTCTTATGGACAACTAGCATTTCATCCAACAATTTTTTTGCTATATTACCTGATGGAATTAAAGGATTGAGAATAAAGGCTTGTAATGCTTTACCGTAATTTCCAGTTACCGCTGCTTCTATTGTTACCTCTTCCATTGCTTTCATCAACTGCAATAATCCCCTCTGGGCTGGTTTAAATTTTCCAAAATTTAAAGGTTGGGGACCAGATGCAGTAATAATACTACTTACCTCTACTACACAATCATAGGGCAAATCCGCCAAAGCTCCATTATTTCTAGTACTTACCACCATATCTGTTCTTTTGTCATTATAAATAGAAGAAATTAGCTCACAGGCAGCATCTGAATAATATGCTCCTCCCCGTTTACTTAGTTGTTCTGGTTTGTGCTTAAGATTAGGATCTTTATATATTTCGAATAACTCTTCTTCTAATTTTTTAACGACCTCTGCCCTTGTGGAATTTTTAGCAAATTCATCTAGTTCTTTTTTGACCATATCATCGGTTAAATAATAATACTGATGATAACCACATGGTAACATTTCTAAATCTCGGATTTGTTCTTCAATAAAAGGTATAAACTTGATGTTTTCCATTATGTTAGCATTATTTGAAAATAGCTTATCTATAACCTCTTTTGTAATTTCTTTACCGTTTTTATCGTAAATTCTGTGCCAATGGTGATGATTTATTCCCGCATAAACAAAACGAAGTTCTTCAGGATTTTTACCTAGTAATTTTGACTCTAACATATTATGACCAATCGGCACATTACATAAACCAACAACTTTTTCGTAATTACCATATTTCATAACAGCTTCAGTAACCATGCCTGCAGGATTTGTAAAGTTTACTAACCAAGCATCTGGACATAATTCCTTCATTTCTTCAACAATCTCTAAAATAACAGGTATTGTTCTAAAGGCTTTAAAGATACCTCCAGCACCATTAGTTTCTTGGCCTAATATCCCATAACTTAATGGTATTCGCTCATCTTTAATCCTAGCATCAAGTAAACCTACTCTAAACTGAGTAGTGACAAAATCTGCATCCTTTAAAGCTTCCCGCCTATTTAAAGTTAAATGTACTTCCCAATCTAATCCCGCTTCTTCCACCATTCTCTTTGCTAAATTACCAACTATCTCTAATTTTTCTTTTCCTTCTTGGATATCCACTAACCAGATTTCTTTAATTGGCAATTCATCTTTTCTTTTTATATAACCTTCAATTAATTCAGGGGTGTAACTAGAACCTCCTCCTATGGTAGCAATCTTAAGTCCTTTTTCTTTTTTAATCACTTTCAAAACCTCCTTAAAAATTTAAATTTTTATCTTTATATAAATCTAACATTTCTTCTATTAGATCTTTTGCTAAAATAGATGTCATTAAATGATCTTGGGCATGTATTAATAATAAATTAATCTCTGTTTTGTTACCCTTTGCTTCTTCTTGAATAAGATTTGTTTGAACTTTATGTGCTTTTAATATTTCTTCTGACGCTTTTTTAATTGCCACTGCTGAATCTTCCAATTTACCCTCTTTAGCTAACCTAAGAGCATTAAAAGCTTCACTTCTTGCATTACCGGAATGTAAAATTATTTCCATTGCCACTTGTTCTATGCTCATCATATATCGCCCCTTTCTAATAGTGCAGTTATAGTTATAATTTAACATTGCAATATTCATGCCAATACTAATTTTTCTATAAATAAAGGGCTGTTTAGTAACCCTTTAAACATTTACCATTTAAATAAAAACACTACAAAACACTAAATACGTTGTAAACCCTCTCAATTTTCTTGTAGCAAACTAACCATTAGGACAAATATGCTTAACGTTTAAAAATAATTCTTTCTTGTTCTAAAACATTTCTTTTTTTAATAAATATTATTGGAAAAACATTTTTCGGCTTGCTAAATTTTTCTCAAAATTTTATTGTAAAATTTTGTTAAATATGCTATTAATAGATTGTGAAATAAATTACTTAATAATTATCTAGGAGGGGAATTTAATGAAAAAAGTATTATCATTGTTGTTGGCTCTTACCTTAGTAGCAGTTTTAGCTGTAGGCTGCACTAAGTCTAGTCAAGAAGAGCCAGAAGTTGGTGCTGTTGAGTTTGGCTTAGGTTCTGTTAGCTCAATTGCTAAATCTAGGGACAAAGCTGGTGAAACCAACGCCCGTGCCCAAGTTGATACCACAATTGCTGCAGTAAGTTTCGATAAAGATGGCAAAGTAGTAGCTGTTCATATAGATGTTGCTCAAACTAGGGTAGATTTTGACGAAGAAATGAAAGTGGTTTCTGACAAAACTGCAAAAATTCGCTCCAAAAAAGATCAAGGTAATGACTACGGAATGAAAAAGGCTTCTCAAATTGGCAAAGAATGGTTTGAACAAATTGCTGCACTAGAAAATTGGATGATTGGAAAAACTATCGATGAAATTAAAGCTTTAAAAACAAAAGTTGTTGATGACGCTCACCAACACGTACCAGATATTCCTGAATTAACTTCTTCTGTAACTATTACCGTCGAAAGTTATTTAGCTGCTGTAGAAGATGCTTGGAAAAACAGAGTTGCTGCACAGGGCATTGATAAATTAGGATTAGGTTATGAAATCTCAATTGCCAAATCTAGAGATATGGCTGGAGAAACAACTGCCCGTGCTCAAGTTGATACTACTATTGCTGCTACTGCCTTTGATAAAGACGGTAAAGTTGTAGGAACATTAATTGATGTAGCTCAAGTTAGAGTAGATTTTGATGCTGAAGGTAAAGTGACTTCCGATAAATCTGCTCCACTTCTTACCAAGAAGAAACTTGGAGATAATTACGGTATGAAGAGAGCTTCTCAGATTGGTAAAGAGTGGTATGAGCAAATTGCTGCTTTAGAAAATTGGATGGTTGGAAAAACTATCAGTGAAATAACTGGTTTAAAAACTAAAGTTGTTGATGATGCTCACAAACACGTACCTGATGTACCAGAACTAACTTCATCTGTAACTATTACAGTTGAAAGCTATTTAGCTGCTGTGAAAAAAGCATACGATACTAGAAGATAATTTCCTACTCCCCCTTATTAGGGGGAGTTCCCTTCTTAGGGGATATTTATTTAATATAAGGTGATAAAATGAAAAAAATTACATTTAAAATACTTATTACATTTTTAATTGTTTACTCCACTTTAATCACTGCTTGTAGCAACAATTTACCAAAGGAGAAAAGTGAATATACCCGATTTTCTCAATCATTTTTTGATACCTTCAATACTTTAACAATTGTAGTAGCTTATACTAAAACGGAAGAGGAATTTAATAATTATTTCCAAATAATTCATAATCGTTTTAAAGAATTACACATGTTATATGATATTTATAATGATTACGAAGGAATCAATAATTTGAAAACAATTAATGACAATGCAGGTATAAAACCTGTTGAAGTCCATGAGGATATAATAAGTTTAGTTAGTTTTTCAATTGAATGGGCTAATAAAACTTATGGCAATACCAATATAGCATTAGGTCCTGTAACTAACATCTGGCATCAGTACCGTAGCGATGGTCTATATGATCCGGAAAATGCTAAAATTCCACCAATAGAGTTACTACAACAAAAAGCTCAATTGACAGATATCAACAAAGTCATTGTTGATAAGGAAAATAGAACTGTTTTTTTAAAAGAAAAGGGTATGAGTTTAGATGTTGGAGCAATTGCCAAAGGCTATGCAGTAGAATTAGTTGCAAAAGAGTTAGAAGCTATAGGGCTAAAATCTGCCGTTATAAGTGCTGGTGGTAATGTTCGGACTATTGGTAAACCCTTAGATGGCATTAGAGAATACTGGGGTATAGGCATCTTTGATCCCAACAGTACTTTATTTTCAGAAGATCGAAACTTAGATACTGTTTTTATCAATAACGGTTCCGTTGTTAGTAGTGGAGATTATCAACGTTACTATTATGTCGATGGAGAACTTTACCATCACCTAATAGATCCAAAAACATTAATGCCTGCTAAATATTATCGGGCTGTAACAGTTGTTCATCCTTGCTCAGCCATTGCCGATTTCTTTTCCTCAGAACTCTTTTTCATCCCCTTTGAAGAAAGCTATCAATTGGCTAAAAATTTTAATATAGAAGCAATTTGGGTTATGCCTGATGGTGAAGTCAGAGTTACTGAAGGCCTAAAAAAAATCTTGGCAAGTTATGGTGCCAGTGGTGGAAAACAAAAATAATGTAGCTTAGGTGTTTATTTCACCTAAGCTACATTTCTTTTATTTTAAGTTGAATTTCCTCTTCTTCAGCAGGAGTAATCGATTTTTCTAATACAAAGGCAATGATCAAAATAATAGGAATGTTAACCAACAGTCTCGTTAATGTAAAACTTAAGCCCATAGCTGAAAACTCAAACATTAACATAGGTATTTTAGTTGTTGACCAAGCTCCGATAAATATAGCCACATTCCTAAAAGAAACCCCTTTTTTTAATAACATAGCAGCAATAGGAAAAGCTCCATAAAGGGGACCGGCAGCTGCAGAACCTAAGAAAAATGCCAAGGCTATTCCTAAAAAACCTGCTTCTTTACCCATAAATTTAACCATTGTTTCTTTAGGAACCCAGACATCTAATAAACCAAGGATAATAAAAATAGGTGGTAATACCAAAAGTAATTGCTTAAAGCTATTGATAGATAAATCTATAGCTTTTTTCGCAAAAGTTATATTATAGATAGCTAATACAGCTAATAGCAATAATGAGATATAAATTATCGTATATCTATTTCCCTTCTTCATCATAAAACTGTCACCACCAATTTAACAATATATGCAATAACAAAAGAAAATAGAAAGGCTAAACCATTTCTTATTACTGCCAGTTTTTTATTGAAATATTTGATTTCTAATGGCAAAGTAGCAATACCAACCATCATTAGTGTTGAAACAAAGGCAGCTATTGGCAAATAATCTGCTCCATTTTGTAATAACATTGCAGCTAAGGGAAAGGCAATAAATCCTGGAATTAGAGTAATTGCACCAATAATAGCTGCTCCTAATAGCCCTAGAAAACCCGATTGCTCTCCTAAAAGCTTCGAGATTGTTTCCGGATTAAGGATAGATAAAATAACACCTATAATTATAATAACCCCCACCAGCTCTGGGAGTATATTCAATATTGAATTTTTCCCTTTAATTAAAGCTAATTTTGTCTTTTCCTTATCTTTAATAAAAGATAAAACCAACAAAAAAATTGCTATAAAATAAATAACTAGATCATACATGAATATCCCTCCTAATTAGACTATAATAATTATATACCCCTATAGGGTATATTGTCAAACTGAAAAAGCAAGGTTTATTGCTGTTTAAAATATGCAATAAACCTTGCTTTTGTATTATTATAATTTTATTAAATGGGTATTAAATTATTATTAGTTGTTTATTAAAATTTATTTTATTAAAAAATTATTTTCTTCTTTTTTCAACTAAATATACTAACAATATGCTAATTTCAAATAAAAGTATTAAAGGAATTGTCATTAATATTTGTGAAAACACGTCGGGAGGAGTTATTATCGCTGATAAAATTACAATTATTAAAACAGCATATTTCCAATTTTTTCTCATAAAACGACTAGATATTAGTGACATTTTGGCTAACATAGTAAAAATTATTGGGGTTTGGAAAACCAAACCAAAAGCAAACATACTGTTAAATAAAAAAGTTAAATAACTTGCTATAGAAATCTGCGCTATTAAATTTTCCCTGCTAAACCCTATTAAAAATTCTAGGGCTATTGGAGTAACAACAAAGAAGGAAAAGGCAACTCCTATATAAAATAAAAGGATAGCTAATAAGATAAATATTATAATAGTAATTTTCCCTTGTTTTTGAAATGCAGGTAAAATAAAACTGATTAGGTGATAAATTATAAAGGGAAAGTTAATTAAAATTGATAATACAAAAGCACTTCTTAGATTTGCTAAAAATGCTTCTGAAGGATAATAAAACATAAACTGAACATTCTTTCCTGGATACATAAGGAAATCCAGCAAATTTTGTGCATAGTAAATATTTATAACAAAGGTTACTGTTATCAAAAGGAGAACTATAATGATTCTCCTTCTTAGTTCTTCCAAGTGTTCTAAGATTGTCATCTTTCCCGCTAAATTATTTGATATTTTCCCCGACTTTTTTTTAAACATGAAGTCTCTCTCCCGTTAAATACTCCTCTTACTCTTACATTTAATACATAGTAAACTAAAATTATTTTCTTCTAATATTGCTCCACAGATTCTACACTGTAGCCCTTTTTTTATTTTAAAAGCTTTAATTTTTTTCCCTTTCAAAATTCCCTTTTCATTACAATTATCTATACATCGATTGCAATCAATACATTTAAGATAATTATATTGTATTTTCTTTTCTCCTTTTTTTTCTTCCAAAGTAATAGCATCTGTAGGACATAATTTTTTACATTTTCCACATAATGTACAACTCTCAGTAAATTCTTTTCCTTCTATTTGAATATCAAAATTTTGTAAATAAATATTTACCCTATGTTGATGATTAACTAATTTTTGATCTTCATAAATACTATTGAGAATTAACTTATTAGAATTCTCTTTAAATCTGTTTTTTAAATATAAAAGGAACTCTTCCCTCGACAAAATTAAATCATCATTATTAATTTCATTAACAGTGTTACGAAAAATATTTAAAATTTTTAAATCATTAAATTGAGTAGTTAAAGTATTAAGATATTCATCTATCAAAGTATTATCCTTCGGACAGCTTTTACATATTTCTTTATTAAATCTTAGTTTACCACCAGTTTTATAATAAAGTTCAACTAATAGATGATGGGGAATATTTAATAGACAATTAGCCTTTATACCTATAAGGCCTTTACTTCTATGACAAATGATTTGAATTTCTTTTTTTTGTAGCATGTCTTTTTCCAACTTCATTTCAAATTCTGGATCTTGCAGTGCCCCTGTTTTACAAGTTCTAATACATTTCCCACAACCATTACAATTTTCAAGAATTTGTAATTCATTATCTTTAAATGATATAGCTTGATTTTCACAGCTTTTAATACAATTTCTGCAATTAAATCCTTTTCTACCATGAACACACTTTTGTGGATTGTATAAAACATTTCTTGATAAATCATAAGCTTTTTCTAAAATGGTTGTGATAAATTTTAAAAGCATATTGTATCACCAGCTAATCCCTTAATAATAATTCCATTACTGTTTCAGCAAGTATTTCGTAAAATAGGAGAGATTTATGTTTTTTTATTTCCATTTGAAATTTTGGTACCCATTCCTTTAAATGATGTTTAAACTCACTAATTTGTAAAAGAATTGCCTCCCTCTGGTCTTTATTTTCTTCTAATAGTTTATATAAATTTGCTAAGAAACTTAGTTCTATTGCTATATGATCTGCCGGTTCCTTTAAATCATCGGCAAGATCAAATCCCCAAGATTTATAAGCTTCTTTAACTTGTTTAGTAACATTTGTCATTATATGTCCATAACTATTGATATATAAAGCACTATAAGGAGGTACTAATACTTTTCCAGGGCCAAAAAACAATCGGTTGTATTCCCAAGCTAATTGAGCTAAATAATTATCCTTATCTAATTCTTGTTTTAATTCTTCAAACCGTTGACATAAATTGGGGTTTTCACTAAAAGTAGTCTTCAGGAAATCTAACCCTTCTTCTCTTAATAAATGGAGTAATCCGTCATCTGGTTTATAAAAACAGTGGCTCAATAAAAAATATAATTTATATAGTACCATCAACATACCACCTTTATTTAACAGTTTGTAAATAGGGGTGTTATCCACCCCTATCCTATACTTTTATAAGTTCACAAATTTCTTCGTTAACGGTAAACTGTCCGCTAATTCTATCCCAACGTAAGTCATTGATTAGATAATTTGGATTTACTCCTTTTTGATAAGCAACTGTTAAAAATTTAGACTCATTTCCAAATCCATGGGTAACATTAATAAACCCTGGTTGTACCCTTTCAGAAACAAAGGCTTGCCCGATAACTTCTCCAACAGCAGATCTTACTTTTACCTTATCACCATGTTTTATACCATATTTTTCAGCATCAGATGTATGAATATTGATATAGTTTATATCACTTAATGCTGCATTTTCGCAGAAATTTTGCATTAGATATGGTAAGTTACGGGTAGCTCCTTGGGTATGCCATAGAGTTTTACCACCAGCTAAAAATCTAAAGGGGTATTTTTCATTTGGCTTTACAGGATCCACATACTGGGGAACTCTAGATCCCCCTGCATCCACAACAGCCTGTTGTAAATCCGTTAATTCTCCTACAAAGGCAAAGGCAAATTTTCCGTTAGGGAATCTATCATATCTACGATATTTTCTTTCAGCTTGAGATACCCAAACACCATCTTTTCTAATTTGTTCCCAATCTATTTTAGTGCCATCAGGTTGTTCCGCTTCTGTAATTGCCCTTTTAATTAGCCCTTCTTCATCATTTTCATCAAGTTTTAAGAAATCTTCAAAACCAAACCTTTTACCTAATTTAACGAAAATCCAATAAGCAGATTTACTATTCCATAAGGGTTCTACCACTTTTTCTCCTAAGGCTACATATGGCACATGACTTCTTGGTGTTACTGCCGCCCATCTTTCTAAGAATGTGCATTCTGGCATTATAATACTTCCTACTGGGAAATATGTCATAGTTTGACTTAAATATATATCGATCCCTACAGCAAATTCTAAAGATTCTAAAGCTTCCTTAGTAGCAATAGTATTAGAGTGAGCTGCTACAGGGTCAGTATTGTAGACAAACATAGCTTTAATTCCATTACCGTTATATATAGGTACAGTTTTAGCATTAGCTTTAGGACCAGCAGGATATTCTTTAGGAGTTAAAATAGCTGCATTTAGAAGGGATCTATTTTGCAACGGAACACTATTATGGAAACTCCAGCCACCTTCAGTGTAGTGTCTTTTAGCTTTTACATTATTACCAGTCATTTCTGGCCACGCTAACCTTCCACCACTAGTGAAGCAATAGCCACCTTTTACATCAAAACTTCCCACTAAAGCATTTAAACAAGTCAATGCCCAATGATTCATTGTCCCATTAGTCCATTTATGAATACCACTAGAGGAATCGGCAATGGCTGGCAAGTTTGTAGCAAATTCTATTGCAGTTTTCCTTATTACTTCAGCTTTAATACCTGTTACTTTTTCAGCATTTTCTAAAGAATATTTATCTTTAAATACTTCTTCTTTAAATTCTTCAAAACCTACAGAATATTTTTCTACAAATTCTTTATCATATAAACCTTCTTCAATAATAACCCTTGCCATACTTAAGAATAACATAGCATCGGTACCAGGTTTAATACCTAAGTAATTATCGGCTTTAGAAGCGGTATAACTATATCTAGGATCTACTACAGTTAAAATTGCTCCCCTTTCTTTAGCTAAAGCAGTTTCTTTAACATGTCGCAATCTATAACGGGGAGCTTCCATTTGACTAGCTCCAGCTAAAAGAATGTACTTAGCATTTTCAAAATCACCCATAATTCCATTTGTACCAGCACTTGCTTCATGGGCTACAATTTTAGCACCATCGCAAATACTAGCAGAACCTTCAACGTTAGGGCTTCCATAATTTCTGGCAAAGGCACTAAAGGCAAAACCATAAGAAGATCTTCTGTTAATAAAAGAAACTGTTTCTGGACCATATTTTTCTTTTATTTCTGTTAATTTTTCATAAACAGTGTCAATTGCTTCTTCCCAAGATATTTCCTCCCACCTGTCTTTAGCAACCTTTTTCATCGGTGCTTTTAACCTATCGGGATCATAAAGTTGTTGAATAGATGCATGGGCTCTAGCACAAACACCACCATTGTTACCTATATGTTTTCTATTAGGCTCTATTCTCTGAACTTTTCCATCTTCGTCAACTAAAGCAATCAATCCACAGGTATTACCACACATAAAACAGAAAGTATTAACTTTTTTAAGTTCTTTTCTTTCTACTTTTCCTTCTAATAATTTCTTTTGACTTTTGTTTTTTTGATAATTATTGAAAAGAATAACACCGCCAACTACTGCTGTACTACCTATTAAAAAACTTTTCCTACTAATTTCTCTATCTAAAATAGACATATATTAGATACCTCCTACTCTAAATAATATGATAGATAAAGGGTTTTACTCCATTGCGTTCTTCTAGTCTCTTTCCTTTATCTAACCATTTTTGTTGTTCAGGAGTTAAATTATCAAGATCTACTAACATTCTAGCGTCAGTAGGACAAGTTTTAACACAATAACTAGTATCATCGTTAGTAACTTCCTGTACACAGAAAGTGCATTTAACCACCTTATTATTATTTTTGTTAATACTTCTGGCTCCATATGGACAAGCACCTACACAAACACCACATCCGATACATTTATCTTCATCTACTATTACAATCCCATCTTTTCTCTGATAAGTAGCACCATCTACTGGACAGCTAGTTACACAGGTTGGATTGTCACATTGTCCACAAAGCATTGGTTTAAATTCTAACTTAACTTGTGGGTACTTCCCTTCTTCTTTTACATTTACCCAGTTTAATTGATTTTCTTTTGGTAAATGATAAGATTGTTGACATGCTACAACACAAGCATTACAACCAACACATCTAGACTGGTTAATTATAAAGGCGTATCTTGCCATCTCTCTCCCTCACTCCTATAAAATATTAAATTATAAATTAGATAATAAAATTAATTTTCTTCATCGGTTATACTATCCTGGATATCCTTTGAAGCTTTTCTAAATTCTTTTATGCTTTTCCCAAATGATCTCCCGATCTCTGGTAATTTAGAAGGTCCAAAAATTAATAATATAACGACTAGTATTACTATAAGTTCTGTTCCACCTATTTTAGGCATAACTACACCTCCCCAGTTTTTCTTTTCCATCAAAACTTATATCTTTTAATTATATTTTACATGTTAAATAAGTAACAAAGAAAGGGGACAAAAAAAGGTTCAAAGTTATTTCAATAACTTTGAACCATAGATATACCAGGCATTATACGGTATTTTTATAATAAAAATTGCGATAAATTATACTTATCGCAATTTGTGATTTGTATCACAAGAATGAGTAAAAACACCTTCTCTTTTATGTTATAATAAATAGCGAAGTAATATTTTTCCACCAAAGTAAGATCCTATTAAAATAGATAATCCATATACCCAACCATGTAATGAAAAACAAGGGATAGCACTTAAAAAAGCCCCAATATTACAACCTCCCGATAATCTTGCACTATATCCCATTAAAAATCCACCAATAAAAGCGGAGATAAGAAATCTTTTACTTCTTGCTTTTCTTATTCTAAACTCACCTGCAGCTAAGGATCCCATAAATGACCCAATAACCATTGATATAGGTATTAAAGCCAAGGGATGCTGGAAAAATGGATTAGAACTAGAATCAAAATATAGCCAATGACTTAAGTCAAAATTTAATTTATTAACTACTCCTCCACTTATATGGGTTATTCCTGTTGTTATACTCCAAGGTACTTTCAAGGTTAAAAAGAACAGGGAATTTAAAAAAGCTAAAAGGATTGCCCCTGTGGTATAAGTCCAAGATTTTTTGATAAATCTCTGATAAAAACTAATACTTGATTTGTTATCAGTAGCAATTTTTATTTTAAAGGGTTTAATAGTTCCCCTTTCCCAATAAAAGGCTAATAAATAGATTACTAAAAGAATCCCTATCTGTAAGGCAACTGCTCCCCAAAAACTTAGTAGATCTGGTAGATAAATTACAGGTGATTTGCTTATTGAAAGCTGATACCACCATTGGTAATTATATGCTCCAACAATTGCTCCAATAAAGAAACCTATAATACCAAATAATTGCATTTGATATCCTTCACCTACACGCATTAAGGTTCCTGAAGCACATCCCCCTGCTATAACCATTCCAATCCCAAAGATAATTCCTCCAACTACAGTATGAATACCTACAGGGTATAGTTTAGGTTCGATATTGTAAGAAGGTGGAGTATAGGATATAATAAAGGCAAACAAAAGTGTAGAAATAGCTAAACATATAATCACTGCCCTAGTAACTGTGGTATTACGGATTAAAAATATATCTCTAAATCCTGCTGTAATACAAAATCTAGATCTTTGAAGAACAAAACCAAACAATATCCCAAATAACCAATAGAGAGTTTTATCTCCTATAAACCGATAAATAAAAAACATAAATATTAAGTTAACTACACCGATAATCACTGCCAAACTCAACTGATTTATCTTTAATCTTTTAAACTCATTACCTTTATCTAATTGTATATTCATATTATATATCCCCCTTTCACTTCCCCCATACATAAGGAGGCGTAATTATGAACATTGAACATCTACGTTCTTTTTCTTTAGTTGTAAAGTTAGGGAGTATCACTAAAGCTGCTAAACAATTACATGTTTCTCAACCTGCTTTAAGTCTACAAATACAAGAGTTAGAAAAAACTTTTAATTCAACTTTGTTAAATAGAACAAATAAAGGGGTATCTCCAACTCCAATAGGTGATTTAGTTTATAACTATGCCCAAAAAGTTTTACAACTCACTGAAACATTAAATAAAGAAATTTCTTCTTTACAAAATTTAGAAAGTCAAGAAATAACAGTAGGGGCTTCAGAAGCAGTAGGTGAGTTTGCTTTACCCTGTAGTGTTTATATTTTTAAAGAAAGATTTCCTAACCATGAAATTAATGTAGCGATTTGTGATACAAAATGCGTAATCGAACGGGTTATGGAAGGAACTTTACCGATGGGTATAGTTGAAGGTATAATAAATCAAGATTTATTAAAAAGTATCAAAGAAGAAGGACTGGCCCTTAAAAAAATTGGTAATGATAAATTAGTTGTTACTGCCCCCTATAATAGTCAATGGAAAACTAAAGAAAGTGTTTCTTTTGATGAATTAAAAAAGTATAATATGATATTACAACCAAAAACTTCCGGTGTAATGATGACTTTAGATAGTATTTTAAAATATTTTGGTTATTCTACCGATGAACTAAAATGTATCCTGAAATTATCAAGTATTAGTGCAATTATTTCTTCTGTTACCTCTGAACATGGTATATCAATCCTTCCTCGAATGGCAATCCGCAAAGAATTAAGACATCGGACATTAAAGGCAATAAACATAACTGATATGGATTTAGTACATCCTATCCATATAATTTATAATCCTAATAAAATACAAAACAATTTAGGTGAAACTTTCTTTAAGTTTCTTTGTTCACCGGAAAGGGGTTTTTGTTAGTTAGTTTTTTTCAATAGTTATTTGCCAAATACCCTCTTCAACTTCAATATAACTGCATTTGTAATTGTATTTCCCTTCAAAATGTTTAACTACACTTTGAATAGAACAACTATGATCTGTTTCTAAAACTAATTTTTCACCTTTATTAAGTTTCTTTAATTCTTTTTCTGCTTTTATTATTGGAATTGGGCACATTTCACCTAGAGCATCTATAAAATGCAAAGTGATCACACCTTCCTTTTCATTATCTATTTGTGATTATTATAACATCCTTTACTAATAAAAAAAAGAGCATGATTTAGGAAATCATACTCTTAAATCAAAGTTTATCCCTTAGCAAAGGAACAATTAGGAAAAACACATATATCACAATTTAAACACAGGCCTCCATATCCTAAGCTGGTGATATCCTTTCTCTTAATTTTTTCATCAATAAACACTTTTGGTAGTAACAAGTCAAATGCAGTAGTTTTGTTATACATAACACAGCCCGGTAATCCGAATATCGGTATTTCATCGAGGTATGCCAATAATATCATAGATCCTGGGAGAACCGGTGATCCATAACTTATAATTTCTGCTCCGGTAGCCTTTATCCCACCAGGGGTTTTATCATCGGGATCCACTGACATTCCTCCCGTTACTACAATTAATTGAGCCCCTTTAGCCTTCGCTTCTAATATTGAGTCTCTAATAATAGTAGTATCATCAGGAACTATTTTTTCAAATATCGCCCTAGAATCATAAAGCCTTAGTTTTTCTTTAATAACAGGAGTGAATTTGTCAGTAATTCTACCTTTATAAACTTCGCTACCTGTAGTTATAATTGCAGCATCTTTACTTTTTAAAGCCTTTACTTCAATTATCGGTTGGGATATAATATTTAGCATTTTATCTAACTTTTCTTTTTTTATAGTTAAAGGGATAATTCTACATCCCGCTAACTTTTCCCCGGCAGTAACTATTCTATTACCGTGGATAGTTGCTATAGAAACATCGCCAAAATCATTTACTTCATCTAAAATCTCTTTGTTAATTTTTAAATATCCTTTTCTTTGAGCTAAAATATTAATTTTCCCTTCTTTAGGAGGTTCTTCAAAATATACTCCCTCACCACAAATTTTGTTACCTAATGCTATAGCAGCATCATCTTCGTGGATATTATCTTCATCTAATTCAAAAACATAGATATGTTCTTTCCCTAAACGGAGTAATTTCTCCACATCCCCTGGCTGAATGATATGTCCTTTTTTAAAACCTATTCCTTTAAAGACCCCTGGCACAATTTCCGTAATGTCATGGGCAATGACTTTACCGATAGCCTCTTCAGTCTTAATTACCTTCATTTTCCTCACCCCATATAAAGTAAATCTATTTATTTACTCCATTTTTGTTATTAAATTCACAATCCTTAAATTTAATATATAACGGAGATTTTTTTATAGCAAGGGTGAGGGGTAGACAAAAACTAATCAAAATTAAAAGATTTATAGGAAAAAAAACTTAAAAAACCTTGAAGTAAAAGGGTTTCTTGAAAGTAGGAGGTATTATGAATAAAGATATAGAAATTAAATCAGCATTAGAAATGTTAATAACAGAAGTGGAACCTTTATCCCCAGTTTCTTTAAATTTAATGGATACATTAGGATATGTTTTGGCTGAAGATATTTTCTCCCCTTTAAATATCCCTCCCTTTGACAGATCTCCACTAGATGGCTTTGCCATTAGGGCTTGTGATACAGTAAAAGCTACTAAGGATGAACCTGTAACCTTTAAAATAATTGACTTTGCTGCAGCAGGGAAACCTTCAAAAATGGTTTTAGGACCATACCAAGCTATCAGAATTATGACCGGTGCTAAAATTCCTAATGGTGCTGATTTAGTAGTCCCCTTTGAAGAAACAGAATTTACTGAGGAATGGGTTAAAGTCTTCAAGACCTATAATAGTAACTCTAATATCAGTTTTATGGGGGAAGATATTAAAGAAGGTCAAAAAGTTTTGACCAAAGGTGAGGTAATTAACCCTCCAGAAATAGGGATTTTAGCCTCTGTTGGGAAAAATAAAGTGCTAGTTTATGACCGACCAAAAATTGCTATTTTAACTACCGGTGATGAACTAGTAGATATAGATAAACCATTAGAAGAAGGAAAAATTCTCAACAGTAATTCTTATACTATTGCTGCCTTAGTTAAAAGGTCGGGAGGAGTACCCTATATCTTGCCCCATTGCCCAGATAATTTAGAAAAAATTACAAATGAAATAACTTCTGCCCTTCAATGGGCTGATATCCTTATTACAACTGGTGGTGTTTCTGTTGGTGATAAAGATTATGTAATGGAATCCTTCAAAAAGGTTTGTGATAAATTTTTATTTTGGAAAGTTAAAATGAAACCAGGAACTCCTCTCACCGCTGCAAAATATAGAAATAAATTGATGATAGGTTTATCAGGAAACCCTGCTGCGGCATTTATCACCTTTGAAATATTTGTAAAACCTGTAATAAAAAAACTCAGGGGATTAGAAAAAGTTTATCCACTCCAAGTAGAATCTACATTGCTCAGTAATTTTACTAAAGTAAGAAAGCAAAACCGCTATGTTCGGGCTATCACTTATTATGATGGAGGTAAGTTTTACACTAAATTACCGGATTCCCATAGTTCTGGAGTTATTTCTAGTTTAGCAAAGGTCAATTCCCTTCTCTTTATTCCTGCAGGGATGGGACCTTTTACTAAAGGTCAGAAAATAACTGTAGAGCTTTTAGAAAGTGAGGATTTACTGCCATGATACCTGTCATTTCAGTAGTAGCCGGTTGTTCAAATTCAGGAAAAACCTTCCTCTTATGTCAAATTATTAATTCATTAAAAAATCGGGGCTATAAAGTGGCAACTATTAAACACGATGTCCATGGATTTGAAATTGACCATCCCGGCAAGGATACCTATAAACACAGGCAAGCAGGGGCAGATATTGTCATGATTTCTTCTCCTAAACAATTGGCTATGATAGAACAAGTAGAAGGAGAATATTCTTTAGATCAACTTTTGACAAAAATCAGTGGAGTAGATATCGTCTTTACTGAAGGCTATAAAAAAATGGATAAACCTAAAATTGAAGTATTTAGAAAGGGAATTTCTAAAGAACTGGTATCACCTCTAGACCAACTTATAGCTATTGTCACCGATGTCTATATTGAAAATATAAAAAAAGAAATCCCCCAATTCTCTTTTAATGAAATTGAGAAATTAGTGGATTTCATCGAAAAACAGTATTTACCTAAAGGGAACTTACCTAAATAAAAATATACCTATAACTCCAGCACCAATAATAACAGGAGCTACATCTATTTTAGTGAAAGTCATCACTAAAAAAGCTATAAAGGCTAATACTATCCCTTTTAGATCAAAATTAGAACCACCCATAGCTTTATAAGCAAAGCTGATTAATAACCCTACTGTGGCAAATTGGACTCCTTTGATAAATTTGTCACTGTAGGGTATTTTATTCATCTTCAACAATACACTATATAGCAATAACATCAACACTACAGGGACAATCATACTTGATAATACTGCTACGATTACTCCCAAAATACCAGCAACTTTATAGCCAGTATAAGTAGCCAATTTAACGGAAATAGCCCCTGGAATACCTTGGGTCACCCCTAGGATCTGTAGAAATTCATCTTCCATAAGCCAATTATTACGGACAACTACCTCGTTTTTAATTATCGGTATAAGTGTATAACCACCACCGATAGAAAGTAACCCAACTTTAAAGAATGCTATTGCTAAATTTATTAACTCCATAAAAATTCACCTCCCCAAAGTCTCTTTAAAGCCCTCTATAAAACTCATTTTTAAAGTTCCTGATCTTTTTTATCCCCTCAATTTCTGCCAATATTTTAGCCTTATCCTTATTTAATATCCCTTTTAATGGAACATAATTTGAGGCATGATTACATCTAAAAACACAGTTTTCTAAATCTAAATTTTCTATCATCAACCTTAACTCTTCCATAATTTCATCTGGTGATAATAACTCAAACTCTCCCCTTTGAACTTCTTTTGCTAAAGGTGTATCCCCTTCTAACATCAAAGTTAAAGGTGAAAAATAGTTAGGATTAATAGCACTAATAACTTCAGCTGTTTTTTCAGCATGACTTCGCCAGAGTTTTTTACCACCTAATCCTAATATTACCATTGTAGAAAGTTGAAATCCAGCATCTATAGCCTTTTTCCCAGCTATAATCATCTCTTCTGAGGTAACCCCTTTATTTACCTTTTTTAGTACTCCATCACAGCCACTTTCTACTCCAAGGTATAAAAGGGATAAGCCAGCTTTTTGAAGTTCTTTAAGTTCGTCTAAGCCTTTTTTTAAGAGGTCCTTAGGAGCAGCATAGCAGCTTATCCTTTGGAGGTAAGGAAAGTTATCCTTTAGATCCTGTAAAACTTCTAACAAAACAGGGGTGGGGAGTACTAAAGCATTCCCATCTGCCAAAAAAATTCTAGAGGCATCGGGATATTGTTCCTTTCCCCAATTTATGTGTTCTTTTATTTCCTCTATTGATTTGATGTAAAAATTTTTATCTTTATACATATAACAAAAAGTACATTTGTTATGGGAACAACCATGGCTTAGCTGTAAAATCAAACTGTATGCTTCACTAGGTGGTCTATATAATGGATAGTTGTACATATTTTCAACTCCTTATACTTCCTTCAAACTTCAATCATTAACTATATTTAAACTATATCATAAATTCAACCTTAATTCAACCTTCTGAAAATAAATATTAAAAATACCCCCAATTTCCTTAAAGAAAATCAGGGGGTATTTTTTAATCAATTAGCCCTTCACTTCTTAGCCAATTCCTAGCAACATCTCGAGGATTTTCCCCATCTAAGTCAACTTTAGCATTTAATTTCTGCATAGTTTCATCTGTCAGTCTTCCTGCTAATCTATTAATAACTTCCTCTAATTGAGGGTATTTTTCAAGGGTATCTATTCTAATTATTGGTACTGCATAGTAAGGGGGAAAGAAGTTTTTATCATCTTCCAAAGTTTTTAGGTCAAAGGCTACTATCCTTCCATCTGTTGAAAAAGCATCATTTACATCGGCAGCACCATCTCTAACAGCAGCATAGGTTAACCCTGGGTCTAGACCTCTAGTATCACCAAAGGTTATTCCATAAACTTCTTGCAGACCTAAATAACCATCATTTCTTTCTAAAAATTCATGGGTAGCACCTAATGTTAGGTCTCCGGCATAGGGTACTAAATCACTTATAGTTTCTACTCCTAGCTCTTCAGCATGGGCTCTCCTCATCGCTAGAACGTAAGTGTTGTTAAATCCTAAAGGCTCTAACCACTTAATTCCAAAGTTTTCTTCATACTTTTTAGCGACTATCTCATAAACCTTTTGACTATCATTTATAGGTTCTAAGCCTAATAAGTTGATATAGGCAGTTCCAGTATACTCGACATAGATGTCTAAATCGCCACGGCGAATTGCTCCATCTACAATATTGGTTCCTCCTAGATAGTTTCTATAATTTACAGAGATATCGGTATTATTTTCAATTAATTCTCCTAACATATATACTAAGATATCTTGTTCGGTAAAATCTTTACCTCCAATAGAAATACCATCTCTTCCACTATTACAACCTACTGAAATTAACATTATCCCTATTATCAATAATGGGAAAATAAGTTTTTTCTTTAAATTAAACATTCACACTTCCTCCTTCAAAAACTTTTATTTTCTCAACCCCCTTGGAGTTGTTATCCACTCTAATTTCTTTATGCCATAATCAAAGGCAATTGCCAATAAAGCTGCGGGAATAGCACCGGCTAAAATTAAACTATCATTACTTGTAGAAATTCCTCTGAAAATAAATTCACCCATACCTCCAGCTCCTGCTAAAGAAGCTAGTGTAGCTACTCCGATGATTAGAACTGTTGATGTCCTTATACCTGCTACAATAACCGATAGTGCCAATGGTAGCTGTACTTTGAATAAAATCTGTTTATCTGTCATCCCCATACCCCTACCGGCGTCGATAATAGCAGGGTCAACATTTACAATTCCTGTATATGTGTTCCGCAATATTGGTAAAAGCCCATAAATAGTGAGGGCTACTATAGCCGGTCTCATACTGATTCCTAAAATAGGAATTAAAAATCCTAGTAAGGCTAGAGAAGGTATAGTTTGAACTATTGCAGTTAATCCAATTACAGGATCAGCTATTTTTTTATGACGGGTTAAAAAGATCCCTAAAGGAACTGATATAGCTACAGCTATACCAAGGGAGATAAGGGATAATTGTATATGTTGAAAAAGGTATAATAATACCTCATCGGTACGGGTAGTTAATATCCTAAAAAAGCCTAATAAACCTTCCATAATTTCTTCACCTCTTTGTTTATTCTCATTAAATTATATCTGCCAAAATTTTAACTAAACTAGCCCTTGTAACCACTCCTAACACTTTGTTTTCATCATCAATTACTGGAACGAAAGAAACTTCATGCTCGTTTATTATATTTAATACCTCTTCAACTGATTGGTTAATTTTAACTACTGGGTATTCATTTTTCATTACATCCTTTAAAGTTAAGTCTGGATTTTGATAATTTTGTTGTACATTCCATAGGGGAGCGACCCCTAAATATTTACCTTTTTCTGTGATTATTAAAGTATCAACTTTATTTTTAATCATGGTATTTAGAGCTCCTACCAGGCCTTTATCAGCCCTTTCCTTTACAGCCCTATCCATTATTACTTCAATAGCTGGAAACCCGTTGTTGGTTTTTAACCGATCTTTACCGATAAAATCTCTAACAAAGTCGTTTACTGGTTTTCTTAAAATATTTTCCGGTGTATCGATTTGTACAACTTCTCCATCTTTCATTATACAAATTCTATCAGCAATTTTTAGGGCTTCATCCATATCATGGGTAACAAAAACGATGGTTTTTTTAATCTCTTCTTGCAGATTTACCAATTCTTCTTGTAATTGATCTCTACTTATAGGGTCTAAAGCACTGAAAGGCTCATCCATTAAGATTATATTGGGATCTGCTGCCAAGGCTCTAATAACACCTACCCTCTGCTGTTGGCCTCCACTTAATTCACTTGGATAGCGATTTTTATATGTCTGTGGAGCCAAACCTACCATTTCTAACAGCTCATCTACCCTTTTTTCGTATTTTTCTGGGTCCATCTTTTTTAATTTAGGTACTAAAGCCACATTTTCCCCTATAGTCATATGGGGAAAAAGACCGATATTTTGGATGACATAACCGATATTCCTTCTAAGGGTTACAGGATTGATTTTTTGTATATCTTCACCGTTTATATAAATTTTCCCATCTGTAGGTTCAATTAACCTATTGATCATTCTCATAGTAGTTGTTTTTCCACAACCACTGGGACCTATGAGAACTAAAAGTTCTCCTTTTTTTACTTCAAAGTTAATATCCTTTAAAGCTTCAAATCCATCATTGTAAACTTTTTTAACATTTTCAAATCTAATCATTACCATTTCCCCTTTCATCACAACACTATTAATGTTAACATAATATTCCTGTCTGCTCAAAAGGGCTATGGAGTTCTAAGGAAGAGGATTGTAAAGAAAATTATCGATAAATCAGATAATATTGCTTTTTCTTATAAATCCTCCCATATACTCCCATATACTCCTTTATTCTAAAATTAAAAGCAAGATCTATTGATTACAATAAATCTTGCTTAAAGTTATTTCTCTTATAAACCAGCTTTTAAAGATTCTTTTAAATCTTCATCAGGGGTACTTATTGGTTTGATATTAAAGGTATCAACTAAATACTGTAATACATTGGGGGAAATAAAGGCTGGTAAGCTTGGCCCTAAATACATTCCTTTAATACCTAATGATAATAAGGCTAGTAATACAGCTACTGCCTTTTGTTCATACCAAGATAATACGATAGTGAGGGGTAGTGAATTGACATCGGTTTGGAAAGCATCTGCTAAAGCTGTCGCTACCCTTATTGCAGAATAAGAGTCATTGCATTGACCAACATCTAACAAGCGAGGTAACCCAGCTACAGTACCAAAATCTAGTTTATTGAATCGGTATTTTCCACAAGCTAAAGTTAATATTATGCAATCTTCAGGAACCTTTTGGGCAAATTCTGTATAATAATTTCTGCCAGGTTTTGCTCCATCACACCCACCTATTAAAAAGAAATGCCGTATTTGACCTTCTTTTACAGCCTAAACTATTTTTTCAGCATGGGATAATATTTCATGGTGTCCAAAACCAACTAAAATTTCTTGTTCTTTTTCATCTTCCTTAAAACCACCTAATTCAATAGCTTTATTGATAATTTCGGTGAAATCTTTAGTCCCATCTTCTTTTAATTCAATGTGTTTAATTCCATCCCATCCTACTACATTTGTGGTATAGAGCCTATCTTTATAAGTATCCCTAGGTTTCATTAAACAATTAGTTGTCATTAAAATACAACCTGGTATTCCATCAAACTCTTTTTGCTGATTTTGCCATGCAGAACCAAAGTTTCCTACAAAGTGTTTATATTTTTTAAGCTCTGGGTAACCGTGGGCTGGAAGCATTTCGCCGTGGGTATAAATGTTAACCCCTTTACCTTCTGATTGCTGCAATAATTGTTCAAGATCCCTTAAGTCATGGCCAGAGACTATTATAAATGGGCCTTTTTTCTTGGTAACTGTTACTTTTTGCATCTTCGGATTTTTGTACTTAGTGGTATTAGCTTCATCGAGGATACTCATAACTTCGACTGCCATCTCTCCAGTTCTCATAGCCATTCTAATATAGTCATCTAAATTCATCCGTTCATTGGTTAATGACTCTAAGGCATAGAAGTAAAAATCATCTACTTGATCACTGTGGTGATTGATATATCTCCCTTGATGACCATATGCACTAATTCCTTTTATTCCGTAGAGTATGGTAGAACGGAGGGAACGAATATCTGGATCTAAGTCTTGATCATACATAATCCCTGCTTTAATGGAATCTCTCAACATATCTTCTTTAGTACCACTTAAGTTATATGTAGCTTCATCTGGATAGTTACCCTCAGGGGCTCTACTTCTAAGTTCCTCTTTAATTCTTTGGGATTCCTTAAGTAAATTTACATGGTAATCTGCATCAAAGTTTACATTAGTCAATGTGGTAAACAGGGCATTTTCCACAAATTTTACGATTTCCTTTTGGATTTTGTACATGGTCTAAAATAAAGCTATAAAAAAATTAGTCTTTATTTATTCTCTGATAACGTAAAATATCAACAGTATAAGCTGAATTATCGAAAAAAGAAAAATTAATCCAAACAATACTGCGTTGTAATAATTAAAAACAAGCATAATAATTAGTATTAGGTTTACAGCTAAAAACAAGAAGCGAGCTACAGTAAGTTCATCATTTTTTCTTGTTTTAATGGTTTGGATGCTAGTTGAAATTAAAGAAACTAACAACATAAATAAAAGAAACCATTGAAAAATCCCATTCATCCTTTATCTTCCTCTCTTTAAAAGTAATTCTTTATATATTGCTTATAGCCAATATACCAGTTATAGACCTCAATGGAATATTTGACATCATCCCTCAATTCTTCTTCATTATCGGTATTAACTAAGTCACCATCTTCTGGATCATCAAGGTTTAACAGTTTATGTATCTTCCTAAGCTCACCACCAAAAGCAATAAGTCTGCGATTTGCTAAGGCTCCATCAAGTTCTAGCACTGTTTTATCTGTTAAATCCTTATTATTCTCGATTAGATAATCAGTATCTTTAACAGCATATTTTACAGTTTCTGCAACAGATTTAGCTGTTTGTTTTTTGGTACCTGTTTTAAATGCTCTAACATCAACAACAGGTGTATAATCGACCTTTAAACAATCCTTCCAAAGGCTTGTCCATTCTTCCTGCGATAAATAAAGGTCTGTTTTTTTAAAATAACTTTTATTAACCATCAAGATTATGTGTAACCTATAAGCTCTAAACCAACCCTTAACAGCTTTTTTAACCTTGGCTTTTAACACAAGTTTTTTAAAAGCATAAAACAAATTATCAATTTGCCTGCTTAACTCATGTCCTTCAATGTTTTTACAAGTTATAGTTAGAAAAAATATAAAGCGATACTCCTGCTCTTGAAGGGCATAGTCCATAACTTTTGAAACTTGACCGAATATTTTAAGCGACCTTCTCCAGTTACAGATAGAACATAACCTCACCTGGCAAGATTTCATACTGTGCAATTTCCTTTCACCAGTATGATAATTCACTTTAAAGCTAAGTTCACAACTACAATATTTAACCCTAAAAGCCTTGTCTTTCAATCCGATTCGCTTATAACTATCTGCTAGTTGTAGAGTAAGCAACTTTTTTTCTCTCCAAGGTTGTTATTTTCCGTTTTTTACATCTTTTAGGACTTCACTTGATTTAGTATTTATGCTATTATTGTGGTACATAATAAAAAATGCTCCTTTCGTTAGGGCTATCCTCTCGGAAGGATAAAAAATCCTCTTGGTTATTTGGTTTGGATTCGACACCTAAATCATAACACGAGGGATTTTTTATGTCTAGAGATAATTTCCACCCTAAAAAACACTAAAAAAAGACCTATAAACACTGATATTAAAGGCTTTTTAAGGGATTTATGAATCTTGCTAGTGTTCACATAGTATTAAATATAAGAAAAACCCTAAAAAACCATTAAAAAAAAGCGCCATTCGGCGCACTTAAGTTCATTTATATTTTATAGTGCTCTCCATGAAGTCCTATATAATCTTTGGGATACATTTCTGCTCCACAACTCTCACAGCTAAATCTAGGCGGTATTGATGTATCTCCATCATCCATCATATCAAAGTATTCCACTACTTCCTTGGGAACTTTTTCTACAATCTTGCACCCCAAACAAACATACTCTATAAAATTCTTTGAGTTTGAACGTGCCCCTGTCAAGTAGACAGCAGAAAAAAATAAAATTACCAAGGTGTCAATCAACTAGTTTTGATTGACATCTTTTTTGCACTTTAATCCAAATATATTTCTCGAACCTGTTAACTTAGGGTCGTTGTACCACTCTAGACTTGTATTCTTAGGCAGAAGTTAATTGTAAACTTGCAAAATAAATAATAAGCAAATGAAAGATTTTAATCAAAATAAAATTACTAATCCATATATCTTTCCCTAAGATAATTTGATAAAATATTTTCAAAATATTTTAGGGGAGGATTTTTTTATGCAATATATACACGATTTTAAAATTAGTATTAAAACATATTGTGAGAATAATATACACAATGATTATCCAGAATTTAATATATGTCCTATGTGTAAAGCCCATGTAAATCTTGAAAAAAAAGGATTTTACAAACGTTATGCTATTACTTTACATAATATATATCAAATTAAAATTAGAAGATATTATTGCCCTTGCTGTAAGAAAACTCTATCTATTTTACCTTCTTTTCTTTTGCCACGTTATCAGTATTCACTTGAGGTTATTATGGAGTGTTTAGAAATTCTTATCCTTAACAAAAAACAACATGTACCTTTTTATCGGCAGTTAATGTTTTTTTACAAAAAGAGATTTTTGAAGAATTTGCCTAAATATATTGCTTTTTTCCGAGATTTTAAGAAGGAAGAGGTCTTTAGCAGTAATAAAAAAGAAAAGGCCATAAAATTGTTTAAAATGATCTCTTCCTTCCCCAAGGAAAACTTCGCAAAAAAGTTTTACGATCACTTTCAAACAAATTTTATGGCAATTTAATTTTACTATAAAAATTGAAAAAAAGAAAGGTTTTTTAAAAAAACAGCTTATTTGCTTTGTCATGGGAAAGAAAGTCATATAAAATTGTATTTACAGAGGTTAACCGGTTAATCTCCTTAAATATTCAATTTTAAGGAGGCATTTCAATGACTGAAAATGACAGAGAACAAATAGCTTTATTTCGTTATGGGCTAATTGCACCTATTTTAAATGGACAAGTAGAAAAACAGAAAGATTATTTAGCTAAAATTTCTGCCATTACTCATCAAGTTCCTTATTATGGTATCAAGGAATTTACACCAAAGACTATAGAAATGTGGTTACGGGCTTATCGTAGGGAAGGTTTCAATGGTTTAAAACCTAAGCCTCGTAATGATAAAGGTAGTAGCAGAAGTATTTCACCTGAGTTAAAAGAGAAAATTTTAAGTGCTAGAAAAGAAAACTTAGGGCTTTCAGTAAAACTTTTTTATGATCAATTAGTTTTAAAAGGTACTATAACCCCTAATATTATTTCTTATTCTACTATGTATCGTTTTTTGAAAGCAGAAGGACTTTTAGGTAAAGAAGCTTTAAAAGAGCCACAGAGAAAAAGGTTTTCTTATGATAAAGTAAATGTTTTGTGGCAAGGTGATATGGCAGTTGGTCCTTATTTAAGGGTAGATGGTAAAAAGATAAAAACATTTTTATTCGCATTTATTGATGATTGTTCAAGGATAATACCTTTTGCAGCTTTTGTCACTTCTGAAAAGTTCAGTTCTGTGCGAAAAGTTTTTAGCGAGGCATTATTGAGAAGAGGTATTCCTAAAATATTGTACTTAGATAATGGTAAGGTTTATCGCTCAGATCAGTTACATTTAGCTTGCGCTTCATTAGGTATAACTTTGACTCATACAAAGCCATATGATGCCGCTAGTAAAGGTAAGATTGAACGTTTTTTTCTAACTATGAGAAAACGTTTTTTACCTTTACTCAAAGAAGAGGATTTGACAAGTATTGATAATCTAAATAGAAAGTTTTGGCAATGGCTTGAGGAAGATTACCATCGTAAGATTCATAGTTCATTAAATATGACCCCTTTAGATAAGTTTATGTCTCAGATGAGTGAAGTTAAAATGGTAGATGATCCTACTTCTTTAAAACACTTATTTTTAAAAAGAGAGTATCGAAAAGTAAAACATGATGGTACAATTTCTGTTAATTGTAATCTTTACGAGGTACCTGCTCAATTGATTGGTGAAAAAATTCAAATTAGGTTTGATCCTGAAACCTTTGAAGAAATACTTATCTACAAAGAAGATCTTTTCTTAGGATTAGCTAAAAAAGTCAATTTTGCTGATAATGCCAAAGTTAAAAGGGGAATAGATTCTCAACAAAGTTTACTTAGCTTTAGAAAAATCCATTCAATTGAAAGAAGTGCTAATAATGTATAGAACTTTTTATTCTTTAACTAAAACCCCTTTTAACAAAGAAGTGGCAACTAAAGACCTATTTCCTTCTGAAAATTTTTCAGAAACAATGGCACGTTTAACATACTTAAAAGACACTAGAGGAATCGGTGTTTTAACTGGTGAACCAGGAGCTGGAAAAACTTCTGCTCTTAGACATTTTGTCAATAATCTTAATCCTTCTTTATTTAAACCCATATATTTTCCTATGTCTACCGGAACTGTCTTAGATTTTTATAGAGGATTGACTATGGAATTAGGTGAAGAACCTTCTTTTCGCAAAGTAGATCTCTTTAAACAAATTCAACGGGTTATTTATTCTTCGTTTTATGAAAAGAAGATAACACCTGTACTTATTTTAGATGAAATGCAAATGTCCTCTAATAAGTTTCTTACTGATATTAGTATCTTGTTTAACTTCTCAATGGATTCTGAAAATCCATTTGTTTTAATACTATCAGGGCTGCCTTTTTTAATGGACAGACTATCTTTAAACCAAAATCAACCTTTAGCTCAAAGGATTGTAATGAGATATAAAATGGCTCCTCTCAAAAAAGAAGAAGTAAAAAGTTATATAGAACATCATCTTAAAATAGCCGGTGCTACCCATGAAATTTTTACTCCTCATGCTATAGAAGCTATTGCATCAAGGTCTAGAGGCTGGCCAAGAATTATTAATAATTTAGCAACTAATGCACTTTTATTAGGATATCAGTTTAAAGCAAATATCATTAATGAAGAAATAGTATTTAAAGCTTGTGAGGAAACTGGACTATGATGGGTAAGTTAGTTTATTCTAAAGAAAAAGAACGTTGGTTTTTCAAAGGAAAAGAAAATCAATTTCCTATCAATTGTGGAGAGCATCTTCAAATAAAAATTTTTAATAAGTATAGACCTTGTAGAGTGGAGTTAGCACATGATTGGTACGTTATATTAGATAATATCTCTTTTGTTTTATTTAAATCCTTTAGCTATGATGTTAAATATTATTAGCGGCTTTTTAGTCGCTT